>NZ_JBSFWT010000028.1:0-80800 GCF_053594975.1 Streptomyces sp. NPDC002537 | reverse complement strand
CTCGCCGTTGCGGCCGTACATCGCCTGGAGCAGGTCGGCCTGCTCGGTCTTCGTCGGCAGTCCCGTCGAGGGCCCGCCGCGCTGGATGTCCACGACCAGCAACGGCAGTTCCAGACTCACCGCCAGACCGATCGTCTCCGACTTCAGCGCCACACCCGGACCGCTGGTGGTCGTCACCGCCAGCGAACCACCAAAAGCCGCGCCCAGGGCTGCGCCGATGCCGGCGATCTCGTCCTCGGCCTGGAACGTGCGCACCCCGAAGTTCTTGTGTTTCGACAGCTCGTGCAGGATGTCGGAAGCCGGGGTGATCGGGTACGAGCCCAGATACAGCGGCAGATCCGCCTGCCGGGACGCCGCCACCAGCCCGTAGGACAGGGCCAGGTTCCCGGAGATGTTGCGGTAGGTCCCCGGCGCGAACGCGGCCGTGGCCGGAGCCACTTCATAGGAGACCGCGAAATCCTCCGTCGTCTCCCCGAAATTCCAGCCCGCCCGGAACGCCGCCACATTCGCCTCGGCGATCTGCGGCCTCTTCGCGAACTTCGCCCGCAGGAACGTCTCCGTCCCCTCAGTGGGCCGGTGGTACATCCAGGACAGCAGGCCGAGAGCGAACATGTTCTTCGACCGCTCGGCCTCCTTGCGTGAGAGGCCGAAGTCCTTGAGCGCCTCCACCGTCAGCGTCGTCAGCGGCACCGGATGCACCCGGTAGGCGTCCAGCGACCCGTCCTCCAGCGGCGAGATGCCGTAACCCACCTTCGCCATCGGACGCTTCGTGAACTCATCCGTGTTCACGATGATCTCCGCACCCCGCGGAACATCAGCGATATTCGCCTTCAGCGCCGCCGGATTCATCGCCACCAGCACATCCGGCGCATCCCCCGGGGTGAGGATGTCGTGATCGGCGAAATGCAACTGGAACGAGGAGACACCCGGCAGGGTCCCGGCAGGCGCCCGGATCTCGGCAGGGAAGTTCGGCAGCGTCGACAGGTCATTACCGAACGACGCCGTCTCCGACGTGAACCGGTCACCCGTCAACTGCATCCCGTCACCCGAGTCCCCCGCGAACCGGATGATCACCCGCTCCAGCCTCCGCACCTCCTTCACGGAAACGGAACCCTCGACGGAAGGGGGCTGGGGGCTGAGGGTGGGGGCGGTCACTCGGAGTCCTCTCTCTTCATTTCCCGGAAGAGGTTGGGGAAGTAATTGATGTCATCGGTAAGGTCGTTCAGCAGGGAGCTGATCACGGGGTCCGTGCCGTCGGCGCCCTTCAGGAGTTCGCTGTTGCGCCGTCGGGTGCGGTCGCCGAACGGGAGGGAACCCGTGGACAGGTAGCGGATGGCTCCCTCGGCATCGCGCTTGGGAATGATCTCCGACTTGGCGTAGCGGCTGGCGCTGAAGGGGATGTCGAGACGTCCGGCCGCGAAAGCGTCGACGACGGCGGTCATCGTGTCGGGGGCGGCCAGTACGGGTTCGACGATGTCGGCGGCCTCGGCCAGTATCCAGGCGAGCTCGTCGGCGACGCGTTCCTCGTCGACGGTGATGAAGTCCAGCAGCGGCGAGTTGGCTCGGTCGGCCAGCCGCAGCCCTTCGACGTTGGCGCGGGTGTCGGGGATGCCGAACGCTTCCTGGTAGGTCTTGGTGATGAGCTTGGAGGCCCCGCCGAGCCGGGCGACGAGAGCGCCGTAAAGGATCAGGTCCTCGGCGTTGCCACGCTTCTTGGGGAAGACGCCCATGAACTCATGAAGTACGGCGTGCACGTCCACCGTGGGGGGCAGATAGGTGCGGGCGAGAGCGGGAATCGCCCGCAACGCGGCGACGTCCTGGACGAGGTGGCCGCTCTGCGGATACGAGACGGATATGCAGCGCACCCCGGCGCGGGCGGCGAGGACCGCTTCGAGGACGCTGATGGCGAGGCTGATCGAGGGCGGGACGAGCACGGCGGTCAGCGTGCCGAAGAGTTCACGGTCGATGACGAGGCCGAGGTCCGCGAGTTCGCCGCACACCTCGTCGACGGCGTTCCACGCGGCGAGCGACTCCTCGAGCGGGACCGCCTTGGAATACGGCAGGTTGTAGGAGATACCGCCGCCCTCGAAGGACGTGATGCCGGAGGCGACGGCCACGTCGAAGAGGATGCGGGCGTCGGGCGAGCCGTGGCGGATCTCCAGCGGCGCGGCGACGGATTCGTTCATGTCCCTGCCGCGCAGGTAACCGTGGCTGACCAGAGGGTAGCCGTTGAGGTCGGCGGGCGCCCTGTTGAGGGAGCGCAGGGCCTGCTCGAAGCGTTTGAGGCGGGTGTGGGAGTCGATGGTGAGGGTGAGGATGTCGGGGGCCGCCTGGTCCTCGAGTTCGCGCAGGAGGGCCTTCATCTCCTCGTGCCCGCCGACACCGCACCGCGGTTGGATGGCCACCCGGCCCGCGTCGCGGGCGTCCCCGAGGACGCGGGCGGCCGTGGGCTTGCCCAGGGAGGTGATGTAGTCGACGGACTCCGCGAGGGGCGGCAGGACGTCCGTGCCGGGGCTCTCGGAGCGCCCCGGCAGATAACTGACCTTTGTCATGACGCCACGAGCAGGCGCTGCCGGTCCGCCGTCCGGCTCGCCAGCAACTCGTCGAGGGTGCCGAGGAGTTGTGCCGGGTCCTGGAGGATGCGGTCGACGCCCAGGTCCCGCAGCCGCTCCAGGTCCTTGGGGTCCTTCCTGCTGCCGACGGAGAGGTTGCCTCCGACGATGACCGGGCAGGTGATACGGCCGGCCTCGCGTGCGGCGGGAAGGTCGCGGAGGTCCTCGTGGATGTGGCCGTTGAGGCTGCCGATGATGACGGCTTCCGCGTCGGGGTGGCGCTCGCAGGCCTGGGCGAACTCCTCGACGGGCGTGCAGGTGCCGAGGTTCTCGACCTCGAAGCCGAGGCCGCGCAGGGCGTGGGCGATGAGGTGGTTGGCGACAGCGTGGCTGTCGCTGGCGGCGACTCCGAGGATGACGAGGCGGCGTTCGCTGTGCGACATGGGGGTGCTGCTCCTTTGGGCTCGGGACGATCGGGTGCGTGACGGTGCCGGGCGGATGGAGGTGCCGGAGGCCGGGCGGGATCAGTCGTCGAAGGCGGCGAAGAGCTCGCGCTTGCTGACCGAGCGCAGCCGGGTGACGTCGTACTCCTCGGCGTCGGCGGCCGCGAGGGAGTCGAAGACGTAGTTGATCGCCGGGACCAGGCCCCATACCTCGTGGTAGGGGGGCCAGCCCGGGTGTCCCGCGTCGACGTCCTGCTGCCGGGCGAAGAGGTAGTCGGACCAGCTGCGGCTCGATGGCGCGCGGTGGTGGTAGTCGTGCACGACGGTGTCGCCGGTGAGGACCAGGTAGCGGGAGGGCGCGTGCACGAACAGCATGCGCAGGGCCCAGCGGCCCCAGGCCAGGGTGCGCCGTCCCGCCGGGAGGGCCGGGTCGGGCGCGGGCTCGCCGATGAAGATGGCGTTGGTCAGGGAGGCGAAGTACTCGCGGCCGCGGCGGACTTCGGTCCCGACCGGCGGGAAGGTGTGCTTGACGCACAGCCGCAGGGTGTTGCTGACCTGGAACAGCGGAATCAGCGGGATGAACCAGACGACGAGCAGGGCGTCCCAGGTTCCGGTGACGATCGTGGCGGCGGCCGCGACGCCGTACAGCACCACCGAGGTGACCTTCTCGCTGGTGGCCGACTTCTTCCAGAAGGAACGGGTCCGGGCGACGGCGAAGGCGAAGTGGAAGCGCGGCGAGCCGAGCTTCGCCAGGACACGGCGCCACATCTGACGCCGCGTCATGCCCGGATGCAGGTCCAGGCTGACGAGGAACGCCTGCACGGTGGGGTCGCGCAGGGTCATATGGTGCGCGGCGTGGTGGTCGCTGACGTGCTCACGGCTGTACCGCTCGAAGTTCTGGATGATCAGCAGGCTGGAGGTGGCCCGGCCGATGACGGCGTCGAGCTTGCGCCTGCGGTACATGTTCCGGTGGGAACACTGGTGGTAGACCATCATGCGCAGATTGCGCATGCCATGCAGGGTGATGGCCCAGCCGGGCAGCAGCAGGAACAGGCACCAGGACCCCAGCGCCCATCCGGTCGAGCCGACGGCCGCTCCGGCGATCATCGCGGCGACCGCGGCGGCCAGGTGATAGGTGGGCGACCAGCCGAACGGGGCCTGCCCGGCCAGGGGTTTGCCGGTGAAGACGGTGAGCGGGGACTGGAGGAGCCCTGGCAGACTCCTCATGGTCTCTCTGGGGTCGGGGACCGCGGCGGCGGCCGGTCCCGCCTGCCGCGGATGGGCGTCGGTAACGGACACAAACTCTCCTGGATCGATCCGGGCTTGTCATTCCTGGACTTCCTGGAACGGCTCCCCGGTGCCTTCCGGAGAGCGGACAGGGGCGGCGGCCGCGGGAATCGACGTCGCGGAGCATGGCTGACGCCCCGGCCCCACCCTTTCGGTGGAGAGCCGGGACGGAACGTCCGACCGCCGCCCAGAAGATTTCTATCGGACCACCTCAGCCGGCGGCCATTGGTCTTTCGTTGAAGAGCTGGTGCGCATAGGAGACCAGGCCGGCCTGCAGCCGGGACTCGACGCGGAGCTTGCAGAGAATCTGCGCCACGTGCGCCTTGACCGTTCCTTCGGTCACCCGGAGCCGGGTGGAAATACTGCGGTTCGAATGCCCGGCCCCTAACAGCAGGAACACCTGGCATTCCCGGTCGGTCAACAGGCCGACGCGGCGACGCTGTTCGGACCACGAGTCGCGGGTGGTCGTCTCGACGTCACCCATGCCCTCCACTGCAACACACCCCCAGTTTGAGTGCAGCACTACAGAACACTTATGGACGGTAGATCAAGCTTGAACTTCAGTCACTCTTTGCCCGTGCCAAGGCTTCGCAAAAAGTGTGCACCATGCATGGAAATTTCGGACGATCGCCTGACAGAGCGGATCAAACGTCGCCCTCAAAAATATCTGCAGCCCCAGGAGTTGGCAGCTAAAGTTGACCCTTGATCCATCTTTGCACCCAACTCAAGCCCGGTTCACGGCAGTTCACGACGAGTGACCGGGCGCACACCGCAGGGCAACGGGGGAACGGGGGGACCGTGGAACACGCGCGGGACGAGGTCGGTGTCGCCATCATCGGGATGGGTTGCAGGTTTCCAGGGGCGAACGGACCCGAAGAATTCTGGAGAATGCTCGTCGACAATACGGACGCCATTCGCGAGGTACCGCCGGAGCGCTTCGACATCAACGCCTTCCATGACCCGGCGCCACAACGAACAGGGCGGACGATATCCCGGTACGGCGGTTTCCTTTCCTATCCCTTCCATTTCGACGCACTGTTCTTCGGAATATCCCCGGCGGAGGCCCGCGGGATGGATCCGCAGCAGCGCCTGCTACTACAGGTGGTACACGAATCCATCGAGGATTCGGGCATCCTTCCCACGGAGTTGGCCGGCAGTCCCACCGGGGTTTTCGTAGGGCAGGCGACGGCCGAATACGGCGAGACGGCCGGGCCCGCGGCGGGGGCGGACATCCGGGGCGTGGCGGGCAGCCGACTGCGCGGGGTGACCGCCGGGCGCGTTTCCTACGCGTACGACCTGCGCGGTCCCAGCGTGGTGATCGACACCGCCTGTTCCTCGTCACTCGTGGCCGTCCACGCCGCGCGACTGAGCCTGCTGGCCGGTGGGAGCGACCTGGCCGTCGCGGCAGGTGTCAACCTGGTGCTCTCCCCCGTGGACGCCATCGCCTACTCCCAGGGCGACATGCTCTCCCCCGGCGGCCGTTGCCGGTTCGGCGACGCCGCGGCCGACGGCTTCGTCCGCAGCGACGGCGTGGGCGCGGTGGTGCTCAAACGGCTGGCGGACGCACGGCGCGACGGCGACCCGGTGCTGGCCGTCCTGCACGCGAGCGCGGTCACCAACGACGGGCGCGGCAGCGGTCTGTTGCTCCAGCCCTCCGCCGAGGGGCAGACCGCCGCGGTCCGGCAGGCGCTGGACGGGGCCGGCGCCACAGCCGCCGACCTCGACTACCTGGAGGCGCACGGCACCGGCACCCGCGTCGGCGACGGTGTCGAACTGCGCGCACTGGCGGGCATCATGGCCTCCGGGCGCGCCGGGGACGATCCCCTGCCCATCGGCTCGGTCAAGACCAACATCGGGCACACCGAGGCCGCCGCCGGGATGGCCGGGCTGATCAAGGCCGTGCTCATCGCGCGCCACCGGACCGTCCCCGCCTCCCTGCATCTGCGCACCGCTCAGGACGTTCTGACCGCCCCGGGCGCACCGCTGCGCGTCGTCACCCGTAACGAACCCCTGCAACCGCGGGGCCGCACACCTCTGCTGGGGGTGAGCTCGTTCGGCATCTCCGGCACCAACGCCCATGTGATCGTGGGAGGTTGCCCACCGGAGCGGGAAACCGGAACGGGAGGGGAGACACGGGTCAGCGGGACGGAGGGGGCACCCCAGCTCCTGATGCTCTCCGCCCGGACGCCCGTTTCCCTGACGGCGCTCGCCCGTTCCTACGCCGCGTTCCTCTCCCCGGGCGGGGAGGGCCAGAAGTGGGGTCTGCGCGACATCTGCGCCGCGGCGGCGCGGAAGCGGGACGCGCACCCGTACCGGTTGTGGGCGGTCGGCGACGACCACGACGAGCTGGCGGCGAAACTGCGCGCGCTCGCCGACGGGGAGGAGGTCGCGGCCGCCGGTACCGCGGAGGCCGGATTCACCGGCGGGAAGCGCACGGTCTTCGTCTTCCCCGGACAGGGGTCGCAATGGGCGGGCATGGGGCGGCGGCTGATGTCCTCGTCACCCGCCTTCTCCGCCGCCATGGCCGCGTGCGACGAGGCCGTGCGCAAGGAGGCGGGATGGTCGGTGACGGAGCTGCTCGCCCGTGAGGACGAGGAGTTCCCGGACCGCATCGACATCGTCCAGCCCGCGCTCTGGGCCGTACAGGTGGCGCTTTCCGCCACCTGGCGGTCCATGGGGGTGGAACCGGACGTGTGTGTCGGGCACAGCATGGGCGAGGTCGCCGCCGCCCATGCCGCGGGCGGGCTGACCCTGGAGGACGCGGCCGCGGTGATCTGCCGCCGCAGCCGGCTGATGCGGGACGCGGCCGGGCGGGGCGGCATGCTCGCCGTGGAGCTGAGCGCCGGCCGGGCGAGGCGGGCGGCCGCCGCGTACGGGCCGTCGGTCACCGTCGCCGCCGAGAACGCGCCCGATCACACCGTCCTCGCCGGGCCCGCCGAAGACCTGGCCGCGCTCGGCCGCGCGCTGGAGGCCGAAGGCGTCTTCTGCCGTCCCGTCCGCGTCGACGTCGCCTCCCACTCCCCCGCCGTGGAGCCGTTGCGGACCCGCCTCCGAGACCTGCTGGCCGGACTCGAACCGGCGCCCCTGCACACCCCGATGGTGTCCACCGTCCACGCCGCCGCCCTGTCGGGACCCGAACTGGGCCCCGAGTACTGGATGGACAACCTCCGCATGCCCGTCCGCTTCGCGGAGACGGTGCGGGGCCTGGCCGAGGAGCGCGCCGGTGTCTTCGTGGAGGTCAGCGCGCACCCCGTGCTGACCTCGGCGATCACCCGGACCCAGGCCCACGCCGGTACCGAGCCCGCCGCCCTCGCCACCCTCCGCCGCGGGCGGGACGAGCGCGTCTCACTGGCACACGCGCTGGGTGCGCTGTTCGCCCACGGCGGGCACGTGGACTGGCGGCGCCACTACGGGCCGGACACCGCGTCCGTGCCGCTGCCGCGCTACGCCTGGGACGAGAAGCCGTACCGCCTCCTTCCCGCCCCCTCGTCCCCGGCCCCTGCCACCGCGAGCGGAAAGGTGCGGCACGTACAGGAGACAGCGCTCGCCGATTGGGGGGCCGACGCCTGGGGCGAGGCCGTCGAGTTCGGCGGCGCCACGCCCCTGCCGCCCGTGGTGGCGCTCTGGGCCGTCGACAAGGCGGCACGCTCCCTCGTCGGCGCGGCGGCCTGGGTCGTCGAGGACGCGCGCCCGGGTGCTTTCGTCGAGGCCCGCGCCGCCGCCGGGCTGCGGTTACGCGTGGTGCTGGAGGAAGAAGGCGGGACGGGGAGCCTCCGTGCCGTCGTGGAGGCGCTGGGTGCGGGTGCGGAGCCGGTGCGCTGCCTGACGGCCCGGGTCCGGAAGGCCGCGGCGCAGCGGCGGGACGCCTCTCAGGAACTGGAGGCGGCCCTCGCCGCGTGCGGCGACTTCGTCCCGCCGGACGGCTTCCTGCGCCTGGCCGGTGCGCGGGGCTATGCCATCGCCGAACCGTTCCGTGGCATCCGGCAGTTGTGGCACAGCGGCGACGGGGTGGCGGTCGCGCGCGTCCGCGTTCCCGGCGCCGGCTATCCAGGGGTGCTGGAGAGCGCCCTCCACCCGCTGCTCGCCGCGCTGCCGCCGGGCGAGTTCCTGCCGACGTCCTTCGAGAGCGTGGCACTGCACGCGGCCCCCGAAGGCGAGCTGTGGAGCGTCGCCCGCTGTTCCCCCGGCGGCCACGACGGCGGTCTGCGCGCCGATGTCCTGCTCCTCGACGGGGAGGGGATCGTGCTGGCGGAATTCCATGGCATCCGTCTGCACGGGCCGGCCGGTGTCGCTTCCGGCCCCCTCGCCGCGGAACAGCGGAAGCCGGCGTCCGTACGGGACGTCCTGCGGTACGCCGCCGGAATCCTGGAGCTGCCGGCCGGTCAGCTGGACCCCCGCAGGCCACTGCGGGACTTCGGCCTCGACTCCCTGATGGCGGTGGCACTGGTCCGGCGGTTGCGCGCCGACTTCGGGCTGGAGGCCACCGCGGGCAGGCTGTTGGGGGACGAGGCCCTCGGGGCGATCGCTCTGGAACTGATCGGAGGCGAACGGTCCGAAGCGGAGCTGTGACACAGAGTTGGCCTCTGATATAAGTTTTTCCATCCCGGTCCGCCTCGCGGCTTCCCGCGTGTCACGGCGCCTCCGGCATGCCCGCGACCCTGGCTCGTCCCTGGCCGTGCGTCCGTCGGTGCCGCCCCAAGGGCGGACTTCGCCCTCCTGAACGGAGAATGACGATGGAGAACGCCTCCCCCGGACTCGTGCGTCCCCCGGGCCGTCGGGAGCGGAACAAACAGAAGGTCCGCCAGCGGCTGTACTCCTCGGCGCTCGCCCTCTTCACGGAACAGGGCTACGACCGGACGTCCATCGACGAGATAGCCGAGCTGGCCGACGTGGCCCGCGGGACGTTCTTCAACTACTTCCACCGCAAGGAAGACCTCATCAGCGAATGGGGACACCAGCGTCGCGTCCGGCTCCGGGAGCGCCTGGACGCGCCGATGCCGCCCGAGAGCCGCGAGCACACCGAGGAACGGCTGCGGCGGTGCATGACCGCCCTCGCCGAGATCAACGAGGAAGAGCGTGCGACGACCATCGCCATGCTCATGGCCTGGGTCAAGGCCGGACGGCCACTCCTGGAGGAGCCGTACGCGAGCGAGATCTTCGCCGAGGTGATCGAATCCGGTCTGGCGCACGACGAGATCGCCCCCGGGGTCTCCGCGCAGCACGTGAGCAACGTCGTGCGCGACGCCTACCTCGGCGTGCTCTACCGGTGGGCGCAGGCCGGGGGTACGGGTCTGTGCCTGCACACGGAGCTGGAGTCCGTCCTGCGGATCCTGTTGTACGGGATCCTGCGGCCCGCCCCGCCGTCCACCGACCGGCTCCGGGTGGACGGACGGCCGACGGCCGTCACCGACACGTACGGAGGCCCGGTGCCGCCCGGCGCCGTGTGAGGGTGTCTCACCCGCCGTCGGCGGGCGCTTCGCCCAGGACCAGCGCCAGCAGGCCGGGGAAGGCGGCGTCGAACTCCGGCCTGCGCAGCCTGTTCACACGGCGGGGGCCCACGTCGCGCTGCTCGATCACACCCGCCTGGCGCAGCACCGCGAAGTGATGGCTGCGCGTTGCCTTGGTGACCGGCAGGTCGAACGTGCCGCAGGCCCGGGTCCAGTCGGGCCCGCCTGCCAGCTCCTTCACGATGGTGCGCCGCACCGGGTCGGCGAGGGCCGTGAGCGCGTCGCCCAGGGGCACGTCGGCGGGATGGACGTGCGAGAGGTTCCGGGCCCGCTGCGAGGGGGCGCGCCCGTCGGCCGCCGGGCTCTCCTCACCGGCCGGACGGCTGAGGGGGCTTGACGAAGTGTTCGACTCGGGTCTTACATTCACAGTGATCGACCTCCATCAAACACTGTAGACGTCCCAGGAAGCACGGTGGTGTGTCATGCCCGGCCGCTCGCTGTCCCGCCAGGGCACGGCCGCCGACAGCGTGCCCCCGGAGGGCGCCGCCCGTCCCGTCGGTGCCCTCGCCCTCTTCGCCGTCTGCCTGGGCTTCTTCATGGTCCTGCTGGACAGCAGCGCGCTCAACGTCGCGCTGCCCGCCATCCGGAAGGATCTCGCCGGAAGCCTGGTCGGCCTGGAGTGGCTCCTCAACGGTTACACCATCACCCTGGCCGCCTTCCTGCTCAGCGGGGGCGCGGTCAGCGATCGCTGGGGTGCCCGGCGGGTGTTCGAGGTCTCCCTGCTGGGATTCGTCGTGACCTCGGCGGCGTGCGCGGCGAGCCCGAATCTCGGCTCCCTGGTCATCGCCCGGGTGCTGCAGGGCATCACCGCCGGAGGGCTGCTGCCCGCCTCCCTCGCGGTGATCGCCCGCCTGTACCCGGACTCCGCCCGGCGGGCCAAGGCACTCACCGTCTGGGGCGGGGTCAGCTCCCTCGCGCTCGTGTTCGGCCCCGTGCTCGGCGGGGTCCTGACCACGGCCGTCGGATGGCGCTCGGTCTTTCTGATCAATGTCCCCGTCGGGCTGCTGGCCTGGTGGCTGACCAGGCTGCAGGTACCGTCTTCCGCCACCCGGGACACCGCCCTCGACCCGGCCGGGCAGGCACTGGCCGTCGTGGTCGTCGGCTGCGGCATCGGCGCGCTCATCGAGGGCGGCGCCCGGGGCTGGGACGACGCGGTGACCTGGGTGCTGCTGGCGGTCACCCTCTGCGCGGCCATGGCATTCGTCGCGGTCGAGCGCCATGTGACGGCACCTGTACTGCCCTTGGACCTGTTCACCCGGCCACGGTTCGTGTGCGGCCTGGCCGTCGGCGCGCTGTTCCAGTTCGGTGCCTACGGCGCACAGTTCGCGCTCTCGCTGCGTCTGCAGAACGCCTGGGGGCTCGACGCGCTCGGCGCGGGGCTGTCCTTCGTGCCCTTCGCCACGCTGTGGGCCTTCGCCTCCTTCGTCCTGGCCCGCGCGGTCACCCGTACCGGGCCGCGCCCACTGCTGATCGGCGGTGCGCTGGCCGCCGCGGCCGGCGCCTGCGCGCTGCTGCCGCTGGGCGGACATCCCACCTGGTGGCTCTTCTTCTGCGGCAGTGCCCTGCTCGGGCTCGGTGCGGGACTGATGGGGCCGAGCCTGCCCGCCGTGGTCCTGGGCGCCCTGCCCGCCGACCGGTCCGGCCTGGCCTCCGGCGCGCTCAACGCCCTGCGCCAGGTCGGCGGAGCGGTGGCGATCGCCCTCTTCGGTGTTCTCCTCGACGGCTCCCCCGGGCCGGCGGGGCTGCGGATCTGCCTCGCCCTCGTCGCCCTCGGCTTCCTGACCGTCGTCGCCGCCGTGCCCGCGGCCCTGCCCTCCCGTGCCGCCGCCCGGCGGACCGCCCGCCCCTGATCGCCCCGCCCCCTCTCACCACTTGGGAAGGAA
Organism: Streptomyces sp. NPDC002537; assembly: GCF_053594975.1. Lineage (NCBI taxonomy): Bacteria > Bacillati > Actinomycetota > Actinomycetes > Kitasatosporales > Streptomycetaceae > Streptomyces > Streptomyces sp. NPDC002537. The sequence goes on along the minus strand of NZ_JBSFWT010000028.1, from coordinate 69,128 downwards.
CCATGCGCGCAATCGTCGTCACCCAGTACGGAGGCCCCGAGGTCCTCACCGTCGCCGAGCGGCCGGCCCCGGCTCCCGGGCCCGGCCAGGTGGTGGCCCGTCCCTCGGTCATCGGTGTCAACTTCAAGGACATCTACGAGCGCGAAGGCCGCGCGAAGCTCTCCCCGCCCTTCGTCCCCGGCTCCGAGGGCGCGGGCACGGTGACGGCCGTGGGCGAGGGCGTGACCTCCCTCGCGCCGGGCGACCGCATCGCCTGGTGCGCGGCCCCCGGCAGCTACGCCGAGGAGGTCGTGGTGCCCGCGCGGGCCGCCGTCCCCCTGCCCGCCGACATCACGGACCAGGACGCGGCGGCCGTGCTGCTCCAGGGCCTGACCGCCCACTACCTCACGACCTCCACCCACCCCATGCGCGAAGGCGGCACCGCCCTGGTGCACGCGGCCGCCGGAGGCGTCGGCAGACTGCTGACCCAGTTGCTCACCCGACACGGTGTCAAAGTCGTCGCCACCGTCTCCACACCGGCGAAGGCCGCGGACGCCGAGGCACTGGGCGCCTGGCAGACCCTGGTGACCACCGGTGGCACCGACATCGCCGCGCGGGTACGGGACCTGACCGACGGCCGCGGCGTCGACGTCGTCTACGACGGGGTGGGCCACGACACGTTCGAGGCGGGCCTGAAGTCCCTCCGCCCGCGGGGCACGTTCGTCCTCTTCGGCGAGTCCTCCGGCCCCGTGTCCGGCTTCGACCCCCGTCTCCTCGCCTCCCTCTTCCTCACCCGCCCCACACTCAACGACCACGCGACCGACCCGGCCGAGCTCCGCGAACGCTCCGCGGAGCTGTTCGCCTGGCTGCGCGACGGTGAGATCGACGTCTCCGTCGGCGGACGCTACCGGCTGGACGAGGCGGTCCGGGCCCACCAGGACCTCCAGCAGCGCCGCTCCACGGGCAAGCTCCTGCTCACGCCCTGAGACCGCTGACCGGCGGAGCTCAACGGCTCAGCGGCGCCCTGGAAAGCTGGGCCATTGGTACGGTTACCGGCGAGGAAGTTCGACCACAGGGAGGCCGTTGAGCCATGGCCGTGGACACGCTGGACGCGAAGATCCTGCGACTGCTGCTGGAGCAGCCGCGGACGAGCGTGCGGGAGTACGCGCGCGTGCTGGGCATCGCCCGCGGCACACTCCAGGCGCGCCTCGACCGGTTGGAGCGCGAGGGCGTGATCACCGGCACCGGGCCGCGGCTGTCCCCCGCCGCGCTGGGTCACCCCGTGCTGGCCTTCGTCCATATCGAGGTCACGCAGGGGCACCTGGACCCGGTGGCCGAAGCGCTGGCGGAAGTGCCGGAGATCCTCGAGGCGTTCTCCATCACCGGCGGTGGCGACCTGATGGCCCGGGTCGCCGCCCGCGACGCCGCCCACCTGGAGGACGTGATCCAGCTGCTGGTCCAGCTCCCGGGCGTGGTGCGCACACGCACGGAGCTCGTGCTCCGCGAACGGGTTCCGTATCGCGTGGTGCCCTTGGTGGACGCCGTGGGACGGGCGGCGGCACAACGCGACGCGTGAAGGACGTGACACGTGAAGGACATACGGAAGACCGGCTGACGGGTCGTCGGAGGGCCCCAGCTTCTCCTCGCGAAGAAGTAGGTGCGATCATCTGCTCGCTCTACTCAACACGCGAGAAACAGAGGCATACATGGGGCGATGTGGGGAAAGACCGGCCCGCCGGTGGGGCGCGGCTCTGATCGCGTCGGCCGCGGCGGTCGCCGTCGCGCTCCCGGTGACGACCGCGGAGGCCGCCACCGGCCCTTCGGTCGGCGCCAAGGGCGCGTTCCTGCTCGACAGCGGCAACAACCGGCAGCTGTGGGGCAAGGACGCCGACACCAGGCGGCAGATGGCCAGCACCACCAAGATCATGACCGCGACGGTCGTCCTGGACACGCGCGGGGTCGACCTCAACAAGCAGGTCACCATCAAGCAGTCCTACCGGAACTACGTGGACCGGAACGGTGCGAGCACCGCCGATCTGCGCACAGGCGACAAGGTGACCGTACGGCAACTGCTGTACGGACTGCTGCTGCCTTCGGGGTGCGACGCGGCGTACGCGCTCGCCGACACCTTCGGCAGCGGTAGCACCGAGGCGCAGCGCACGGCCTCGTTCATCACCAAGATGAACAAGAAGGCGTCCGATCTGGGCATGAAGAACACCAAGTACGACTCCTTCGACGGCATATCGCAGTCGGGCGCCAATTACACGACGCCCCGCGACTCGGCGCAGCTCGCCCGGCACGCGCTCGCCAACAGCACGTTCGGCACGGTCGTCAGGACGACCAACACCCAGCAGAAGGCCGCGAACATCAACCGCACCTACTACTGGGACAACACCAACAAGCTGCTCGGCTCCTACAAGGGCGCGATCGGCATCAAGACGGGCACGGGCACCGCGGCCGGACCGTGCCTCGTGTTCGCGGCGAAGCGCGACGGACGGACCGTGGTGGGTGTCATCCTCAATGACGCGGCTTCCCGCTACCCGGACGCCGTGAAGATGCTGGACTGGGCCTACAAGACCAAGACCAACGTCAAGCTGCGCCAGCTCCCGGAGTCGGCCCAGCAGGACTGAACAGCCCGCCGAACCGCTGCGGGCGAGCCTTTCCAGCTCGTACCGAGGCCCTACCAGGAGTGCCTGGTAGGGCCACCATTGTTTGTTCCCGGCCCTCAGCTCCCGGATCTCGGCTCTCAGCTCTCAGCCAAGGAATGACAGACGGACCTTTCGGTCCGGGTTGTCCACATTCGTATCGACCAGTACGACGGACTGCCAGGTCCCCAGCTCCAGTTCGCCGTCCAGCACGGGCAGCGTGGCGTGCGGCGGCACGAAGGCGGGGAGGACGTGGTCCCGGCCGTGCCCGGGAGTGCCGTGGCGGTGCCGCCAGCGGTCGTCGGCCGGGAGGAGATCGGCGAGGGCCGCGAGGAGGTCGTGGTCGCTGCCCGAACCGGTCTCGATGACGGCCAGGCCGGCGGTCGCGTGCGGCGTGAAGACGTTCAGCAGGCCGTCGCGCCCCGGAGCGACCTCGCGGAGGAACGCGGCGCACTCCTCCGTCAGGTCGTACACGGTCTGGGTGGAACCGGTCGTGATGCCGATCGTGCGGGAGGTGAAGGTGGTATCAGCCATGCATCACATTCAAGCGGAGTATGCGCCCGCCCACGATCAGCCCCTCCCACCACGGGCGTCACGTTCGCTCCGGAGCGAGCTGTCGCCGGACAGGCGCGGGACGTCCGGACGGCAGGGCCAGTTCTTCACAGCGGCCGATCGCTGCGGCAGTATGAGACGCCGGGTGATCAAGCCGACGTCCGTTGTCCGAGCCGCGCCCGGCTCCGGCGCCGCGGCGCCGGGTGGTCGGACGACCAGGAGGGTGTCATGCGCGTGGGACTGTTCGTCACCTGTGTCAATGACACGCTGTACCCAGGTACCGGGCAGGCGGTCGTCACCCTCCTGGAACGACTCGGCGTACAGGTCGACTTCCCCACGGCCCAGAGCTGCTGCGGCCAGCCGCTGTTCAACACCGGGTACCGCCATGAGACCGAGCCGCTGCTGCGCCGTTACGCCGACGCGTTCCGCGACCATGACTTCGTGGTCACTCCATCCGGCTCCTGCGCCGCCATGGTCCGCGATAACTACCCCCGTCTCGCGGCGAAGACGACCGCCGAGGAGCGGGGCGAGGGCCTCGGCGAGGCAGCGGCCGACGCGGCGGCGAAGACCTACGAGCTCACTGAATTCCTCGTCGACATCCTCGGTGTGACCGACGTCGGCGCGTACTTCCCGCATACCGTCACCTACCATCCCACGTGTCACGGACTTCGCTCACTGGGTCTCGGCGACCGCCCCCGCAGACTCCTGGAGCAGGTGAAGGGACTCGAACTCAGAGAGCTGCCAGGGGCGGAGGAGTGCTGCGGCTTCGGCGGCACCTTCGCGGTGAAGAATCCCGCGGTGTCCAGCGCGATGGGCACGGACAAGGCGCGGGCCATCAGCGCGACCGGCGCCCACCGCGTGTGCGCGGTCGACAACTCCTGTCTGATGCACATCGGCGGCGTCCTCTCCCGCGAGGGCTCGGCCGTACGTCCCGTTCACATCGCGGAGATCCTCGCCGGCACGGAAGGCGGCGCCCGATGAGGGCCGCTCGCGACGGCCGGACCACGAACGGCGCGGTGGACCGCTCCGCCGACGGCCTCCGGGCCGACCCCCACGGCGGCACCTATCTCGGCATGCCCTCCTTTCCACAAGCCGCCGCCGTGTCGACCCAGGACGAGCGGCTGCGCGCCAATCTCCGCCACGCGACACGCACCATTCGCGCCAAGCGCGACCGGGCCGTCTCCGAGCTCGACGACTGGGCCCAACTGCGCGACGCCGGGGCCGCGATCAAGGACCGGACCCTGCGCCACCTCGACCACTACCTCCTCCAGCTCGAGGAGTCCGTGACCCGCGCGGGCGGCACGGTCCACTGGGCGGCCGACGCCGCCGAGGCCAACCACATCGTCACCGAGCTGGTACGGGCCACCGGCGAGCGCGAGGTGGTGAAAGTCAAGTCCATGGCCACCCAGGAGATCGGTCTCAACGAGGCCCTCGCCCGGTCCGGGATCCGTGCCTACGAGACCGACCTGGCCGAACTGATCGTCCAACTCGGCGGCGATCTCCCCTCACACATCCTGGTACCGGCGATCCACCGCAACCGCGGCGAGATCCGCGATATCTTCCGCGACCGCATGGCGAGCTGGGGACGCCCCGCCCCGTGTACGAGCGGGCCGGCGGCCACGCGTACGGCTCGCCGTACCCGGGGCCGATCGGCGCGATCCTCACCCCCCAACTCCGCGGCCTCGCCTCCCCTCTGGAGGAATCCCTGCCGTACGCGTCCTCGTTGTGCGGCGCGTGCTTCGAGGTGTGCCCGGTCGCCATCGACATCCCCGAGGTTCTGGTCCACCTGCGCGAGCGGGTCGTGGAAGGAGGCGAGGTCACACTCCGCGGCACGCGGACTGTCATCAAACCCGCCAGGAAACACACCGCGGAACGCGCGATGATGCGCGCGGCACGCTGGACATTCGACCATCCAAGCGTCCTGCGCCAAGGCCAGCGGTTTCTGTCCCGCACCCGTAGGCACCATCCCGAGCGGCTGCCCGGCACGGGCCGGGGCTGGACGGACACCCGTGATCTGCCGACCGTACCGCCCGAGTCGTTCCGCGACTGGTGGGCCCGCACGCGAGGGAGCACACGGTGAGCGCCGACGGCGGCAAGCAGCTGATCCTGGGACGCGTACGGCGTGCCCTGGCGGACGTACCGCGCGACGAGCGCCCGGATGACCGTCCCGCGCCGCGCAACTACATGACCACGCACGGACATCGGACGCCCGGCGAGTCCGTCGACCTCCTCGCCCGCCATCTGGTGGACTACCGCGCCCTCGTCCACCGCACCGACGCGACCGGCCTGCCCGCGCTCCTTTCGGATCTGCTGACCGCGCGAGGGGCCCGCCGAGTGGTCGTACCGTCCGGGCTGCCGGGTCGGTGGCTCGCCGGGGCGCCGGTGGACACCGTCCCCGACTCCGGCTCCGCCCCGCTGACGCCGCACGAGCTGGACACCATGGACAGTGTCGTCACCGGTTGCGCACTGGCGATCGCCGAGACCGGCACGCTCGTCCTCGACGGGGGCCCGGACCAAGGACGCCGCAGCATCACCCTCGTACCCGACCACCACCTGTGCGTGGTACGGATCGCGGACCAGATCGTGGACTCCGTGCCCCAGGCCCTCGCCCGCCTGGCGCCGACCCGTCCACTGACCTGGATCTCGGGCCCGTCCGCGACCAGTGACATCGAACTGGAGCGGGTCGAAGGAGTCCACGGCCCGCGCACCCTGGAAGTGATCCTCGTGGCGGGGGACCCACGGTCCGTCTCCGCGTATCCCTTCGATCTTCGGAGCTGACGCATGCGCGCACCACAGCCGGATCCCCGCGCCGCCATCGTCACCGATGGCTCGCCCGAGGTGTTCCAGATGAACCGCCAGCCAGCTCGCACCCAGCTCATCCCCTTCGCCGACATCCCTTCCGCTCTCTCCTCCCACGCCACCGAATCCCCCTACTACCGCTCTCTCAACGGCGAGTGGCTCTTCGCCTGGTCCAGGAACCTGGCCGGCCGTCCCCTGGACTTCTACGCAGAGGGATTCGACGACACCGGCTGGGAACGCATCACGGTCCCCGGCAACTGGGAGACGCAGGGCTACCCCGAGCCGACCTACTTCAACGTCCGCTATCCCTGGACCGGCTACGAACAGCCCGCTCCCCCGCACGCGCCGACCGGCTTCAACCCCGTCGGCTCCTACCGCCGTACGTTCACCGTCCCCCAGGACTGGGACGGACGGCGGATCCTGATCTCCTTCCAGGGCGTCAAGTCCGCTTTCTTCGTCTGGGTGAACGGCGAGCTCGTCGGCTACAGCGAGGACAGCTACTCCCCCGCGGATTTCGACCTCACCCCCTATCTGCACCTGACGGGCAGTGCTGGTGCCAGTGCCCGTGCCCGGGAGAACACCCTCGCCGTCGAGGTCTACCGCTGGTCCAAGGGCAGTTGGCTGGAAGACCAGGACATGATCGACCTGGCAGGGATCTTCCGCGACGTGTACCTCTATTCCGTCCCCCCGGTCCATGTGCACGACCTGTTCGTCCGCACCGACCTCGACTCCGACTTCCGTGACGCTGAACTCGTGGTGCGGGCGACCTTGCGGGCCGACTCGGCACTCCACCCCGCCGACCACCGGGTCCATGTCACCCTCCACGACGCCCAGGGCGCCCCTGTCCTCTCCCGAACCGGCACTGCCCCATTCGGCACCGTTGACGCCGTCGATGCCGGACAAGCGACAGTCGAGCTCACCGCCCATGTACCGCGCCCCTCTCTGTGGTCCGCCGAGGCACCGCACCTCTATGACCTCACGGTCGAACTCACCGATCCGGCAGGCCGTACGCTTGAGGTCCAGCGCACCCGCGTCGGTTTCCGCACGGTCTCCTACGGTCCGGGAAAGCTCACGATCAACGGCAGGGTCCTCGTCTTCCGGGGCGTCAACCGCCATGAGTTCGATCCCGATCACGGGCAGGCGATCCCCGAGCACCGTATGGTGCGGGACATCCGCATCATGAAGCAGCACAACATCAACGCTGTGCGCACCTCCCACTACCCCAACGACCCGCGCTGGCTCCAACTGTGCGATGAATACGGGCTCTATGTGATCGACGAAGCCAACCTGGAGACGCACGACGTACGGGACACCCTGCCGGCGAGCCGACCCGAATGGGCCGCCGCGTGCCTGGACCGGGTCCGCAGCCTTGTCGAGCGGGACAAGAACCACCCGTGCGTCGTGGCCTGGTCGCTGGGCAACGAGGCGGGCCGGGGCAGTGTCTTCCAGGAGTTGGCCGACTGGGTCCACGGCCGTGACCCGTCCCGCCCCGTGCACTACGAAGGCATGAACGAGGTCGCCGACATCGAGTCGGAGATGTACGCACCGCCGGAAGCGTTGGAGGCCCGGGGGAAGTCCGGCGGGACCAAGCCGTACATCCTGTGCGAGTACGCGCACTCGATGGGCAACAGCACGGGGAACCTCAAGGAATACTGGGATGTCATCGACGCCTATCCCCGGCTCCACGGCGGATTCATCTGGGACTTCGCCGATCAGGCACTCCGTCGCCCCCTTCCTGACGGTCTCGTCGGCAGCTATCTGTCCTACGGCGGGGACTGGAAGCCCGGGTACCCCTCTGACGGCAACTTCTGTTGCAACGGTCTCGTCGACGCCGACCGCAACCCGCACCCCGCGTTGCACGAGGTCAAGAAGATCTATCAAACGGTACGTGTGTCCGCAGCGGACCTCACGGTCGGAACCGTGCGGATCACCAACCGTCAGCTCTTCACCGGGCTCCAGGCGTACGAGCTCAGATGGGAGGTCACCCGCGACGGGGTGCGTATCCAGCACGACATCCTTGTCCCTCCGCAGGCGGAACCGGGCGAAACAGTGCTCGTACAGCTTCCGTTGCAGCCTCCGGAACAGCCGGCGCCCGGCGCGGAGTACTGGCTGAACATCTCCTTCGCTCTCCGTGCGACGGCCCCTTGGGCCGACGCGGGGCATGTCGTGGCCGCCGAACAGCTCGCGCTTCCCTGGCGCGCCCCGGAACCCACCGCGGCCGGTACGGCGCCTCTTCCTGCCCTCTCCGTCACCCGAACCGCTCGGGCGGTCACCGTGACCGGCGAGGAATTCCGCCTGGTTCTGGACAGCGCCACCGGCACCCTCAGCGACTACCGACACCGCGGTCGTCCATTGCTGACCGCGGGCCCCGTACCCAACTTCTGGCGTGCTCCCACCGACAATGACATCGGGCGCGGGGCCCATTTCTCCCTGCGCACCTGGCGCGACGCGAGCCTCGGGCGTACCGTCACCGGGATCGCGGTCACACAGGCAGCGCCGGGAAGGGTTGTCCTCAAGGTCACCGCTGCCCTTCCGACCGCTCCTGCTGTCTCTCACTGGACGACCGTGTTCACCGTGCACGGGGACGGGGAAGTCCTCGTCCGACATGTCCTGACACCTGGCCAGGGATTGCCCCAACTGCCCCTGGTAGGGGCCCTGCTGACCGTACCTGCCGCCTACAGTTCGCTCACCTGGTACGGGCGAGGACCGTGGGAGAACTATCAGGACCGGAATGCCGGGGCCTTCGTCGGGCGGTACAGCCGCTCCCTGGACTCGTCCGCCATGCCATACGTGCGCCCCCAGCAGGCGGGTAACGCGACGGGGGTCCGCAGTGTCTCGCTCACAGGGAGGGACGGCTCCGGGTTGTCCGTCCTGGCCGAACCGGGAGACGGCTCCGGGCTGCTGGAGATGAGCGCGCTGCGCTGGACACCCTTCGATCTCGACGGGCCCCGGCATCCGCATGAGCTCGAGCCACGCGGCGAGACATTCCTCGGGATCAATCACCGGCAGATGGGCGTGGGCGGCGACGACTCCTGGGGAGCGGCGCCGATGGAGCGCTATCTGCTGCATGCCGACCGCGAGTACAGCTACTCCTACCGGCTGCGGCCCACCCGATAGCGACCGCCTGCCCGTCCCTCCGACGCTGTGACGTCTCGTGATGTCCATGGCGCGAGACTATGCGCGGAGCGATCGGGGCGTGACGGACTGTCCACAGGGCCAGTCATACCATCCCATCGATAGAAGGGGTCGAGTTGCAGCTGCCCCTGCACGGCATCACGATCGTCGCTCTCGAACAGGCCGTGGCCGCGCCCTTCGCCACGCGCCAGCTGGCCGATCTCGGTGCGCGAGTGATCAAGATCGAGCGGCCGGGCCGCGGGGACTTCGCCCGCGACTACGACCGCAGCGTCCGTGGCCTTTCCGCCTATTTCGTCTGGATCAACAGGGGAAAGGAGAGTGTCATCCTCGACCTCCGGACGGCACCGGACCGTTCCTTGTTGGACAGGATCCTCACCCGGGCCGATGTATTCATACAGAACCTCGCGCCGGGCGCCGCCGAGCGACTCGGATTCGGCAGCGGGGCGCTGCGCGCCCGGCATCCGCGCCTGATCACATGCGACGTCTCCGGGTACGGAGCCACAGGCCCGTACCGCGACAAGAAAGCGTACGACCTGTTGATCCAGTGCGAGACGGGGCTGGTATCGATCACCGGGAATGCCGATTCCCCTGCCCGGCCCGGTATCTCCATCGCCGACATCGCGGGCGGCATGTACGCCTATTCCGGAATCCTGGGCGCGCTGTACGAACGGGAGCGCACCGGAGAGGGATCGGAGCTGTCCGTCTCCCTCTTCGACGCCCTCGCGGAGTGGATGGGGCACCCGTACTTCGCCGAGGCATACGGCAGTGCTCCTGTCGCCCGGAGCGGCGCCCGGCACCCGACCATCTCGCCTTATGGCCACTACCGTTGCGGTGACGGGGCTCAGGTGTTCCTCGGCGTGCAGAACGACCGTGAGTGGATCTCGTTGTGCGAAAAGGTCTTGAGGCAGCCTGATTTGGCCCGTGACCCCCGTTTCTCGGACAATCCATCCCGGCGGTCCCACGACGAAGAGTTGACATCCGTGATCGAGGAGCAGTTCCGAGCACACACCGTGGACGGGGTCCTCGCCCTGCTCGAAGGGGCAGGAATCGCTCATGCCCGCCTGCGTACCGTCGCCGAATTCACGGCTCACCCGCAGTTGACGGCACGTGACCGGTGGCGTGAATTCGAGTCACCGGCCGGGCCGCTGTGCGGCCTGCTCCCACCGGTCGAGGTGAGCGGCCGGGAGGCGGCGATGGGCGCGGTGCCGGCGCTCGGTGCCCACACGGCCGCGATCCGGGCAGAGTTCCAGGACCCCGGCCTCCGCTAACGGTCGAGCGGCCGCTTCGCGGTCTCGGGGAGAAACAAGTAGACACACGCAGAGGCGAGGCAGAGGCCGGCGACGTACCACGGGAAACCGCCCGGGTGGCCCGACTGTTTGCACCATGTCCCGACATAGGGCGCGGTACCGCCGAACAGTGCGACGGTGAGGGAATAGGGGAAGCCGATTCCTGCGGCCCTGACTCGCGCGGGGAACACCTCGGCGTTCACCGCTGCGGCAACGGAGGTGTATCCGGTGAGCAGCACCATGCCGGCGCACTGCGCCAGTAGGAGGGAGGCAAAGGAGTTGCTGATCGAATGCAGCAATGGCACGGCGAGTACGGCGAATCCGGCCGCGAAGCCGATCAACAGGGGTTTGCGCCCCACCCGGTCCGACAGCATGCCCCCGAGCGGCTGGAGCAACGCGAAGAAGGCCAGGGATATCGTCCCGGCGAGCAACGCGTCGCCCTTGTCGAATCCGGCGTTCACCTGGGCGTACGTCGGCAAATAGGTGGTCCAGGTGTAGTAGGCGAGGGTGCCGCCCGCGGTGATGCCGCAGATCAGCAGGGACTCACGGGGATGGCGGCGCAGTCCTTCGAACAGGGTGGGGCTCGCCGTCTTCCCTTGCGTCATCTCATGGGTCTCGTGCGCGCCCCGCCGGATCCAGAATCCGACCAGGCTTATCAAGGCGCCGACGAGAAAGGGGATCCTCCAGCCCCAATCGCCCATCTGCTGTTTCGTGAGGAGATGGGCCAACAGAGCCGCGCTGCCGGAGGCGAGGAGCTGTCCGACAGTGGTGGAAACATACTGAAAGCTGGAGAAGAGCCCTCTTCGGCCCGGGCGCGCGGACTCGATCAGGAAGGTCGTCGAGGCCGCGAATTCTCCTCCGACCGAGAGCCCTTGGACCAGGCGGGCGATGACGAGAACCACCGGGGCGAGGACACCCACCGAGGCGTAGGTGGGCGTGAGGGCCACCAACAGACTGCCACCGCCCATGAGCAGGATGGTGACGGTGAGTGCGACTCTCCGTCCACGACGGTCGGCGACCGCTCCCATCAGGAGACCCCCCACCGGGCGCATGAAGAAGCCGACGGCGAAAACGGCGAAGGTGGAGAGCAAGGGCACCAGGGAGTTCCCCGAACCTTTGGGAAAGACCCGGTCGGCGATGTAGATCGCGAGGAATGAGTAGGCGTACCAGTCGTACCACTCCGCGGCGTTGCCTATCGAAGCCGCGATGAGTTGGCGGGCGGAGGAGCGGGAGCGGCCGCCCGTCGCCCTCTTCGGGTTCGGCGGTTCGCAGGTATCGGCACCGTCGGCATACAGGGACTCGGATTGCGTCATGATCCTTTGGATCCCCTCGAGCACCGCCTCGCACACCGGCCCGATCCCGTTTCTCACAAGGTGACCCTGCCAGGGGTATGCATGGGGGTCGTATGTGACGCAAGGGGCTGGGTCGCGCCCCCGTGGGGCAGGAGGATCTTCCCAACAGCACATGCCAGAGAAAGGCTTGACCATGAGGGCCCAGGAAGCACAGCCGACAGCCGTACCGCTCACTGAGGTCGCGGAGCGCCAGGACACGGCAATGTCCTGGTCCGCGGGGTGGTCGGCGCCGGTGCAGCGGCCCAGTTCCGGATTCGAGGAGAACTGGGCGCGTACGGGATTCGACCGGCAGTCGGTGCGGCAGGTCGTGCGAGTCACCCGTGGGGGAACCGCCGCAAGGATCAGGTTGTCGAACCGTTTCGGTGACCGGCCGTTGACCATCTCCGCGGCCAGCCTCGCCCTGGCAGGCGAGGGCGCCGCGGTCCGGCCCGGGACACTGAGCGAGGCGACCTTCGGCGGTCTGGCGGCAGTGACCATTCCCGCAGGCGGTGAGGCCGTCAGTGATGCAGTGGAGCTCACTGCGGAGCGTTTCGACTCCGTGACGGTGACGCTGTACTTCGACGCGCCGACCGGCCCCTCGACCTTCCATTCGCAGGCGTATGCGGACAGCTACCGCGCCGTGGGAGACCACACCGCCGATGCCCGGGGTGACGGGTTCAAGGACCGGACCCATTCCTGGTACTACCTCGCCGATGTCGAACTGTCGGACAGCCAGCCCCGGTACGGCACAGTTGTGGCCTTCGGGGACTCCATCACCGATGGCTTCGGTTCGACCAATGGGGCCAACCACCGCTATCCGGATGCCCTCGCCGAGCGGCTCGCCGTCAACGGCAAACCTTGGGCCGTCATCAACGCGGGTATTGGCGGCAATCTCGTCCTCCATGACTCACTCTGGTTCGGCGAGCGGGCTGTGAGCCGCTTCGAGCGTGATGTGCTCGACAAGCCCGGCGTCCGTTCGGTGATTGTCTTCGCGGGGCTCAATGACATCGGCTTCAGCGAGGTCGACCTGGAGACGTACAAGCCCAATCCCGATGTCTCGGTACCGGAGTTGATTGCCGCGTACCGTGAACTGATAGCGAAGGCTCATGAACGCGGCATCAGGGTCGTCGGAGCGACCATCCTCCCGTTCAAGGGCTCCGAGTACCACACTCCTCGGGCCGAGGCCAAACGCGTCGCACTCAACGAATGGATCCGTACGTCCGGTGAGTACGACGCGGTGGCCGACTTCGACAAGGCACTCGCCTCGTCCGACGACCCGGAGGTGCTCGACCCTGCCTATGACTGCGGCGACCTCAAGCACCCCAACGACCTCGGCTACCGGGTCATGGCAGAAGCCGTGGACCTGGACTCCCTGTGACCGATCGGCCGGATGGCGTCAGACACTCGCCGTAAGCTGGGTGTCACGGCGAACCAATGCGGCGTAGTGGCCGTCGTCGTCGAGGAGTTCCTGGTGGGTGCCGCGTTCCGCGATACGTCCCTGGTCGAGGACGACGATCTGATCGGCATCACGGACGGTGGAGAGCCGGTGCGCGATGGTGATCGTCGTCCTTCCCTCCGACAGTGCGTCGATGGCCTGCTGAACCGCGTGTTCCGTGCGGGTGTCCAGGGCGCTGGTCGCCTCGTCCAGGATGAGGACCGGCGGGTCGCGCAAAATCGTGCGGGCGATGGCGAGCCGCTGTTTCTCTCCCCCGGAAAAGCGGTAGCCGCGCTCCCCGACAAGAGTGTCGTAGCCATCAGGCAGGGAGGCGATGTGATCGTGGATCTGTGCTGCCGTGGCGGCGGCCACGATCTCTTCATCGGTGGCGTCGGGCTTGGCGAATCGCAGATTGTCGGCGACGGAGGCATGGAAGAGATAGGTCTCCTGGGAGACCACGCCGACCGCACAGGCGAGCGTGTCGAAGTCGAGGTCGCGGACGTCGACTCCGTCGAGCAGGACCCGGCCGCCGACGACATCGTACAGACGGGGCACCAGATAGCTCAGGGTGCTCTTGCCCGAGCCGGTCGGGCCGACGACCGCCAGGCTGCCCCCTGCGGGCACCGTGAGGTCGATGCCGCTGAGCGTCGCCCTGGACGGCTCGGTCGACCCGGGAGACCCGTAGGCGAAGGTGACGTTCTCGAAGCGGACGTCACCGCGCACCTTCCCCAGTCGCACCGGCTTCTCCGGCTCGGTGATGTCCGGGGGCAGGTCGAGGTATTCGAAGATGCGCTGGAAGAGGGCGAGGGAGGTCTGCATCTCCACACCGGTGGTCAGCAGGCTGACTGCGGGCCGGAACAGGGCCTGTTGGAGGGAGACGAAGGCGACGAGCGTGCCCAGGGAGATGCCGGGGCCGCCTGCCTGCAGCGTGATGCCTGCTGCCCAGTAGATGAGAGCGGGCATGGCTGCCATGACGACGCCGATGGTGGACATCTTCCACCGGCCTGCCATGTTCGCCCGCACCTCCAGGTCGACGAGTCGTTCGGACTCCTTGGTGAAGGCCTGGGTCAGGGACTCGGAGCGGCCCATGGTGCGCCCTAGGAGGATGCCGCTCACCGAAAGCGATTCGGTGACCATGGCGGCCATGCCCGCCATCTGCTTCTGACGCTGGGAAGTGATCTTCTTCCGCTCGCGGCCGACGCGGCGGCTGATCCCTATGAACACCGGCAGCAGGAGCACCGAGACGACGGTCAGCCGCCAGTCCAGGGCCAGCATCGCCACCACCGTGGCGACCACACTGGTGAGGTTGGAGACCAGCGATGTGGCCGTTGAGGTGACCGTGGCCTGCATACCACCGATGTCGTTGGCGATACGGGACTGCACCTCACCGGTACGGGTCCGGGTGAAGAACGCGAGCGGCATGCGCTGGAGCCGGTCGTAGACGGCGGTGCGCAGGTCGTGCATGACGCGTTGGCCGACGGTGGTGGAGACCAGCGTCTGTGACACCCCGAAGACGCCGTTCACGACGGCGGCCGCGATCATGCCGAGCGCCAGCAGGCTCAGCAGGCCGGTTCGGCCCTGCGGGATGGCCACGTCGAGGATCTCTCGCAGTAGGAACGGCGAGGCGACGGAGACCAGTGAGGACGCGGCGACGAGCAGTCCGACGAAGGCGAGTCTGCCGCGGTAGGGATGGAAGAGCCGGAGAATCCGGCGCACTTGCGCGGGTTGCTCCGGGTCTGCGGGCGGGGGTGTCCAGTCAGATCGGTCGTGACGCATGGGCTCCTGGGTTCTCTGATCGCGGAAGTGTGCGGAGAAAAGCAGAGAAGAGACGGTCGAGGCGTCCGCCGGATTCGACGGTGGGACCGCGGCCACATTGAGAGCATAGCTCACTGTTACCTGTACTCACAATGGACCGGGTCCTGTAATCTGTGATCATGACCGCCCCCGACACGTCAGGCCAGCTCACCGAGCAGTTGCTGCGCCTCACCCGCAGGCTTCACCGCGCGCAGAAGCTCTACCTGGACCCGGTCGGCATCACACCCGCCCAGGCCCGGCTGCTGCGTACCGTCGCGCATTACGAGGAGCCGCCCCGCATGGCGGACCTCGCCCAGCGGCTCGAGGTGGTGCCGCGAGCCGTGACTACACTGGTCGACGCCCTGGAGGAGAACGGCTCGGTGCGCCGGATGCAGGACCCCGCCAACCGCCGGGTCGTCCGGATCGAGCTCACCGACCACGGCCGCGCCACTCTGCGCGCCCTGCGGGAATCGCGGCGAGCCGCTGTCGAGGACATCCTCGCCCCGCTCTCCGCCGAGCAGCGTGAGCTGCTCAACAGCCTGCTGACCGAGTTGCTGAACGGCCCGGACCAGCGCTGCTGACATGTAGGTGACGCGGATGGCGCGGATGGGCCGTGGGGACCGCTCCGGCCCCCACGGCCCTGCCGGTCAGCACGGGTCGGTCAGCACGGCCCTGCCGGTCGGCACGGGTCGGTCAGCAGCGCTGCCGGTCCTCCGTCAGCTCCCCCTGTGCGGTGCCCAGGGTCCGGTCGTAGCAGCTGTCGGCCCCGTACAGTCGGTATCGCTCATGCGAGACGCCCGTGGCATGCCTCTGGTCCCGCGGCACGTTCTGGTTGTACGCGGCGTCCCCCGTATAGGTGTCGTCGAAGCTCGACCAGTCGAGTCGCCTGTCGGCACGCAGAGTGACACTGTCCGACCGGTCGCCCATGGTCATCACCGTCCGAAGCCGGTCCGCAGGCGACACCGTCGTCGCGCCGTCCATGGTGTACACCCGGCGGGTGTGCGTGGCAGTAGCCGGTCTCCGTCCGCCGACCGTGACCGTCTCGTCGTCGCTCCAGCGTGCCTTCAGTGCGTCCGTGGTCTCCCCGTCGTTCCATCGGTGGGTGGAGGCGGCCGTGACGTCCCGGGTGACGGTTGTCGTCACCCGGCCGTGCGAGGTATCGAGATATCCCGCGACGGTCAAGGAGTGCCGACCGTCGGCTTGCAGACGGTGTTCGGTACCGGTTTCGTACGTGGTGGTGTTGCGGGGTTCACCTGCCTCATGGGCGGTCAGTTCTCCCGTGACCCGGGGTGACTTGGCGTCCTGCCAGACGAGGACATTGGTGGGCGTGCTCCAGCCGCTCTGCCCTTCGGGCAGTCCGGCTACCGAGACCGTGATCCGGTGCGGCTTGCCGTCGTCGAGCTGCCCGGCGAACGGGGTGAGGTCGTACTCGATCGGCCGTACGTCGAAGGCGCGGGGGCCCGGCACGACGTACCAGAGGAACGGATTGGACCAACCGCCGGTCCATACCGTGGGGAAGGGCGCGGCGATGCCCGCGAGACGGCCGTCGACCGAGATCCGGACTTCGCGATAGGGGCCGTCCTTGGCCTTGCAGGAGTAGGGCGCCGCGTCCGGCACGGTAAGGTACCAGAACTCCTCACAACCGCCGCCTGAGCCGGTCGCGTAGACCTCCGCCACGATGCGTTCACTGTTGCGCGGCGTCGTCAGCTGCCCCTCGTACGTGGAGCCCACGCTGTGCGCCCCGTCCAGGGTGAGGACCTTGTCCGGGGTGGAAGCGGCCTTCACCGGCCCCTCGGCCGCGTAGAACGTGAGGGTCACCTTGACCTTGATGACTCCGGTGTACGTGGCGTCCACAGTGTTGCCGATCAGCATCTCGACAGGCTGATCGGTGCGCAGCGCGGCGGCGTAGCGCGTGACGTCCTTCTCCACGTTCCAGGTGATGCCTTTGGGCGAGGGCTCGGGCGTCGAGGTGCGGAGGATCTCGACGCCGCCGATGTGCAGATAGCCCAGCCGGTCGAACTGCCGCCCGACAACGGCCCCTTCGAGGCGTAGAACCACTTTGCTCCACCGGCCTCCGCAGCCCCTGGGGGGCGTGTAGGTGCCTGTGTAGGGCGTGTAGTCGCGGAATTCGGTTTCGGCGACGGTCGCCCGGCAGGAGGGCGTGTCCGGGGTGGCTATCGGCGGGGCGGCGGTGACCGGGTCGTGCCAGTCGGTGCCGAACTCTGTCGGCGGCGCTGCGGCGGTGGCCGGGCTCATGCCCAGCAACAGGCCGACGGCCGCGGCACACAGTGCGAGAAGCAGTCGTCTCATGAGGCAGGAGTGAAGCGCGTCGCGGTGCGGCGCGCCAGGCCTCCTTTGGCCTGATGTGTCGTACCTGAGAAAAACCAGTTGAATACGGCCTCCAGTGGCGCGAACCTTTCACCGCTCCCACCACCCACCCCGAACTCTGGGATGTCATGCAGATTCAGGATCTCCCGTATCCCGATCCCGGCCGACCCGACGTACGTTCCGGCCCGCGCCTGCTGTTCTGGCTGGGACGGAACCAGCTGGCAGGGCAGGTCAAGGCCATGCTGTGGGGCATCGTGCACATGGCATCGGTGGCCCTGCTGCCGGTGGCCCTCGGAGTCGCCGTCCAGGCGGTCGTGGACCGGTCCGGCGTTCGACTGGCGTCGGCAGGCGGCCTGCTGGCGCTGCTCGGCGTGCTCATCGCCGTCGGCGACACGATGCTGCACCGTGTGGCCGTCACCAACTGGATCACGGCCGCGGCGCGGGTGCAGCAGCTTTTGGCACGGAAGACGGCCGAGTTGGGGGCCACGCTGACCCGGAGGGTCGCGGCGGGTGAGGTCGTCGCCGTGTCGACAGGCGATGTCGAGAAGATCGGCTGGTTCGTCGAGGCACTGTCGCGCTTCGCCTCCGCCGCCTTCACCACGCTGGCGGTGTGCGTCGCCCTGGTGATCTACCAGCCGGCTCTCGGGATCGTGGTCGCGGTCGGCGTGCCCGTGCTGATCCTGGCCGTACTGCCGTTGCTGCCGCACGCGACGAAACGGGCGGACGAGCAGCGCGAGAAGGCGGGTCGGGCCACGGAGTTGGCCTCGGACACCGTGGCCGGCCTGCGGGTGCTGCGGGGTATCGGCGGCGAGGAGCTGTTCCTGACCCGTTACCGCCGCGCGTCCCAGGAGGTCCGCAAGGCTGCCGTGCGCAGCGCCCGGATGTGGGCTCTGATCGCCGCGGTGCAGGTCCTGTTGCCCGGAGTGCTGCTGATCGCGATGGTCTGGTACGGGGTCGGTCTGGTACGGGACGGTCGAATCGGCGTGGGTGAGCTGGTCACCGTCTACAGCATGGTCACCTTCCTGCTGTTCCCGCTGCGTCAGTTCGAGGAGATCGCCATGGCGTACTCCTTCTCGCGCCCGTCAGCGGCGCGGGCCGCCCGGGTGCTGGCTCTGTCACGCACCGGACCAGCCACGGAGGCCGCCGACGGCTGCCCCGGGCCGACCGGTGATCTGTACGACCCGGCGAGCGGTCTGCTCGCGCCGGCGGGCCGACTGACGGCGGTGGTGTGCGGCGATCCCGACGCCGCGGGGAAGTTGGCCGACCGGCTGGGCGGGCATGCGGCAGGCGGTGACGCAGACGTGGCGTCGGCCCGGCTGGGCGACGTGGCGCTGGACGAACTTCCGCTGTGTACGGCCCGTACCGCGGTGCTCGTCCAGGACAAGGATCCGGTGCTGCTGTCGGGAACGCTCGCGGAACTGCTGGACGTGCCGTCCTCAGGAGCTGTCAGCGCCACTGCGGCCCTGAGGGCGGCGCAGTGCAGCGATGTGCTGGCTGCGCTGGCACAGGCGTCTGCGGACGATTCCGGTGACCCGATGCGTACCCGGATCACCGAGCGCGGCCGTTCGCTGTCGGGAGGGCAGCGCCAACGGCTGGCTCTGGCGCGGTCATTGGTGACGGACCCGGAGGTGCTGGTGCTGGACGAGCCAACCTCTGCGGTGGACTCGCATACGGAGGCGCGGATCGCCGACGGGTTGCGGTCCCTGCGGGAGGGCCGCACGACCGTGGTGTTCTCGTCCAGTCCCCTGCTGCTCGACCGGGCCGACCGTGTGGTGTTCGTGCAGCAGGGCGAGGTGATGGCGGCGGGTACGCACCGTGAGCTGCTGGGGGACGCCCGCTATCGCGCTGTCGTCACCCGGGAGCCGGACGCAGGGTCCGACGCGGAGTTGGAGACGGAGCTCACCGAGCTCAAGAGGACCGCACACATCGAGGAGTCGGCATGATCGGCGTGACACCGCCTGCGCACGACCCGGCGGCGCCGGAGTCGGCGACGACCCTGCCCGTCGCGGCGCCGGCGACCGTTCGAGCCTACGTGCGCGGGCTGTTCCGTCGGCACCGCACGGCCTTCGTCCTGCTGGTGGCGGTGAACGCGCTGGCCGTGACCGCGTCCATGGTCGGTCCTTATCTGCTCGGCGGCCTGGTCGAAGAGCTCTCCTCGGGCACTCGGGACATCCATCTGGGCCGTACGATCTCGTTGTTCGCGGTCGCCTTGGCCATGCAGACCGTGTTCGTACGGCTGGTGCGGCTGCGCGGTGCGGTGCTCGGCGAGGAGATGCTGGCGGATCTGCGCGAGGACTTCCTCGTGCGGTCGGTGGCTCTGCCACCCGGTGTCCTGGAGCGGGCCGGTACGGGTGATCTGCTGTCCCGGATCACCACGGACATCGACCGGCTGGCCAACGCCATGCGCGAGGCCGTGCCCCAGCTGGCGATCGGCTTCGTGTGGGCCGGTCTGCTGCTGGGGGCGCTCGCGGTGACGGCGCCGCCGCTGGCCCTGTGCGTGCTCGTCGCGCTCCCGGTGCTGGTGACGGGCTGTCGCTGGTACTTCCGGCGCGCGCCGAGCGCCTATCGCTCCGAGGCCGCGGGATACGCGGCGGTCGCGGCCTCCCTCACGGAGACCGTGGACGCGGGGCGGACGGTCGAGGCGCACCGGCTGGGTCACCGCCGGGTGGCGCTCTCCGACCGGCGGATCACCGAATGGACCCAGTGGGAGCGCTACACCCTGTGGCTGCGCTCGGTGCTCTTTCCGGTGATCAATGTGACGCACACACTGGTCTTCGGTTCGGTGGTGATCATCGGTGGTGTTTTCGTCCTCCAGGGGTGGGTCACGATCGGCCAGCTGACGACGGGGGCGCTGTTCGCGCAGATGCTCATCGACCCGGTCGGGCTGATCCTGCGCTGGTACGACGAGCTCCAGGTCGCCCAGGTGTCGCTCGCCCGGCTGGTGGGGGTCCGGGAGATCGAGCCGGACGGTGCGGACGAGGGAACGGACCCGAAGGGCCGGAACGTCCGGGCCGACGAGGTCCGGTTCGGGTACCGGGCGGGCAACGATGTGCTGCACGGTGTGTCCCTCGAAGTCAGGCCGGGAAGCCGGGTGGCGCTGGTCGGGCCGTCCGGTGCGGGCAAGTCGACGCTGGGACGGCTGCTGGCGGGAATCTACGCCCCGCGCTCCGGGGCGGTGACTCTCGGCGGCGCCGAGCTGGCCCGGATGCCCGCCGAGCGTGTGCGGCAGCACGTGGCTCTGGTCAATCAGGAGCACCACGTCTTCGTGGGATCACTGCGTGACAATCTGCTCCTCGCCCGGACCACGGCCGGTGACGGTGAACTCTGGGCGGCACTCGGCTCCGTGGACGCCGACGGCTGGGCACGGGCTCTGGAACACGGTCTGGACACGGAGGTCGGTTCCGGTGGGGTCTCGCTCACCCCGGCGCAGGCCCAGCAGGTGGCGCTGGCGCGGTTGGTCCTCGCGGATCCGCACACCTTGGTGCTGGACGAGGCGACCTCCCTGCTGGACCCGCGGGCGGCGCGGCATCTGGAGCGCTCTCTGGCGAAGGTGCTGGAGGGGCGCACGGTGGTGGCGATCGCCCACCGGCTGCACACCGCTCATGACGCGGATGTGATCGCGGTCGCGGAGGACGGGCGGATCACCGAGTTGGGCAGTCACGAGGAGCTCGTGGCGGCGGACGGCGCGTACGCGGCGCTGTGGCGGTCCTGGCACCAATAGCCGCTCGGCGGCGGGCCGGGGCCCTGGGTCAGACGACTTCCAGGGCGCCGAGCCCGCCCACTGCTCCAAGGAGGACGAAGACCGGCATGAGGACCTTCAGTTCCACCCAGCTGCCCGCCCGGAAGCGCATGGACTTCGGGGGGCCCAGCGGATACCAGCGCTTGCGGCCGATGGGGACGGGCCACAGGATCGGGCAGCCGGAGACGGTGAGGGCGTCGCCGATGTCGTGCACGAGCGCGCCGAGGACGATGGGCAGGCCCAGCCACATGTACTCCTGGCCGGGTTCCGTGAACAGCCAGTCGGCGCCGTTGCCCGGTTCGTTCAGGACGCCTGCGAGTATCCAGGCGCTGGTGGCGCCGAGCAGCCACACCAGGACGTCGCTGGAGGTCCTGGCCATGCGCCACAGCAGGCCCTCGACGGCCAGCACGAGGTGGACGAAGAGGATGCCGAGCACTGCCCAGCGGCCTCCGGTCATCGCCAGCACCGAGGCGCCGACGCCTATCAGCACGGCCCACAGCGCGGTGTGGGTGAGCGTGCGGTGGCCGCCGTTGCGGCGCGGGTCGCCATGGCCCCGGGTGGTCCTGTAGACCGCGTGCGACAGCTTGTCGATGATCTCGCACAGGGTCCGGGAGACCGGTCCGAAGGCGCGCGATATGGTCGCCGACTTGTGGTCGAGGTCGGGGGCGAGTGCCGCGCCGGCGCAGATCAGGGCGCCGACGACCAGCACTGGCCACGGCATCGGGTGACCGGCGGCTGCGACCGCGGACCCCACTCCCAGCCAGGCGGCCGCGCCGGACAGCGAGTGCGCCGGTCCCATCATGGTCGTTTCACCCCTTTTGTTGGCATTCCATCGGCCGATGCCCCGGATCTTCGATGTCAGGTCGGCAACTCAGCGTAGCGTCCGACGATCATGGTTCGGCCGCCCGGTTCCCTGATACCGCCTCGGGCCAGGCAGTATGGAGGCGTGACCCTTATCGATCAGATGCCGAGCCATGCCGACCCCGATGCCCTTTTCGAAGCCTTTTCGACCTGGGCCGAGGAGCGGGGGATCTCGCTGTACCCCGCGCAGGAGGAGGCACTGATCGAGGTGGTCTCCGGCGCGAACGTGATCCTGTCGACGCCGACCGGCTCGGGCAAGAGCCTCGTCGCCGCCGGAGCGCACTTCACCGCCCTCGCCAATGACCAGGTGACCTTCTACACCGCGCCCATCAAGGCACTGGTCTCGGAGAAGTTCTTCGACCTGTGCAAGATCTTCGGCACGGAGAACGTCGGCATGCTCACGGGCGACGCCTCGGTCAACGCCGACGCGCCCATCATCTGCTGCACCGCCGAGGTGCTCGCCTCCATCGCGCTGCGGGACGGCAAGGACGCGGACATCGGCCAGGTCGTCATGGACGAGTTCCATTTCTACGCGGAACCCGACCGCGGGTGGGCCTGGCAGATCCCGCTCCTCGAACTGCCGCAGGCGCAATTTATCCTGATGTCCGCGACGCTGGGTGACGTCTCCCGGTTCGAGGAGGATCTGACCCGGCGCACGGGGCGGCCCACCACCGTGGTCCGCTCCGCGACCCGGCCCGTGCCGCTGTCGTACGAGTACCGCGCGACGCCGCTGACCGAGACCCTGACCGAGCTGCTGCAGACCCATCAGGCACCGGTCTACATCGTCCACTTCACCCAGGCCGCCGCCGTCGAACGGGCGCAGGCGCTGATGAGCATCAATATGTGCTCGCGCGAGGAGAAGGACGAGATCGCCAAGCTGATCGGCAATTTCCGGTTCACCACCAAGTTCGGCCAGAACTTGTCGCGTTACGTACGCCACGGTATCGGCGTCCACCACGCGGGGATGCTGCCCAAGTACCGACGGCTGGTGGAGCGGCTGGCGCAGGCGGGGCTGCTGAAGGTCATCTGCGGCACGGACACACTGGGCGTCGGGGTCAACGTACCGATCCGCACCGTGCTGTTCACCGCGCTCACCAAGTACGACGGCCAGCGGGTACGCACGCTGCGCGCCCGCGAATTCCACCAGATCGCCGGCCGGGCCGGGCGGGCGGGCTTCGACACCGCGGGGTTCGTCGTCGCCCAGGCGCCCGAGCACGTCGTGGAGAACGAGAAGGCCCTCGCGAAGGCCGGCGACGACCCGAAGAAGCGGCGCAAGGTGGTCCGCAAGAAGGCTCCCGAGGGCTTCGTCAACTGGGGCGAGAACACCTTCGAGAAGCTCATCGCCTCCGAGCCCGAGCAGCTCACATCCCGTTTCCAGGTCACGCACACGATGCTGCTGGCGGTCATCGCACGGCCGGGCAACGCCTTCGAGGCGATGCGCCGGCTGCTCGAGGACAACCACGAGCCGCGCCGGAACCAGCTGCGGCACATCCGCCGTGCCATCGCCATCTACCGCTCGCTGCTGGACGGCGGCGTGGTGGAGCAGCTCGACGAGCCGGACGCCGAGGGCCGGATCGTACGGCTGACGGTCGACCTCCAGTCGGACTTCGCCCTCAACCAGCCGCTGTCGACGTTCGCGCTGGCCGCCTTCGAGCTCCTCGACCCGGAGTCGCCGTCCTACGCCCTGGACATGGTCTCCGTGGTCGAGTCGACGCTGGACGACCCGCGGCAGATCCTGGCCGCCCAGCAGAACAAGGCACGGGGCGAGGCCGTCGCGGCGATGAAGGCGGAGGGGGTCGAGTACGAGGACCGCATGGAGCGCCTCATGGACATCACCCACCCCAAGCCGCTGGACGAGCTGCTGTCCCACGCGTACGGCCTCTACCGCAAGAGCCATCCCTGGGTCGGTGACCACCCGCTCTCCCCGAAGTCGGTCATCCGCGACATGTACGAGCGCGCCATGACCTTCACCGAGTTCACCTCCTACTACGACCTGGCGCGGACCGAGGGCATCGTGCTGCGCTACCTCGCCGGCGCGTACAAGGCGCTGGACCACACGGTTCCCGACGACCTCAAGTCCGATGACTTCGAGGACCTCATCGCCTGGCTCGGCGAAATGGTCCGACAGGTGGACTCCAGCCTGCTCGACGAGTGGGAGCAGCTGGCCAACCCCGAGGACGAGTCGGCGGACGAGGCGCAGGACCGCGCCGACCAGGTCAAGCCCGTCACCTCGAACGCCCGCGCCTTCCGGGTGCTGGTGCGCAACGCGATGTTCCGCCGCGTCGAGCTCGCCGCGCTCGACAAGGTCGACGAGCTGGGCGAGATGGACGCCGAGGCCGGGTGGGACGGGGACCGCTGGGCCGATGCCATGGACGCCTACTGGGACGAGTACGACGAGCTGGGCACCGGCCCCGACGCCCGGGGGCCGAAGCTGCTGCGCATCGAGGAGCGGCCCGAGGACGGTCTGTGGCGGGTCCGGCAGACCTTCGCCGACCCGAACGGCGACCACGACTGGGGCATCTCCGCCGAGGTGGACCTGGCCGCCTCCGACGAGGAGGGCCGCGCGGTGGTACGCGTCATGGACGTCGGGCAGCTGTAGCCTCCGAGGCGCGGCACGCCCCGGAAGCAGAGGAGTACCGATGTCCAGTCCCACGGACCGCCTGGTGGGTCTGCTCGACCTCGAGCGGATCGATCTGAACATCTTCCGGGGCCGCAGCCCGGACGAGTCCCTCCAGCGGGTCTTCGGCGGGCAGGTGGCCGGGCAGGCACTGGTCGCGGCCGGGCGGACCACCGACGGTGACCGCCCGGTCCACTCGCTGCACGCGTACTTCCTGCGTCCGGGGCGGCCGGGCGTGCCGATCGTGTACCAGGTGGAGCGGGTCCGCGACGGGCGGTCCTTCACCACACGGCGCGTGGTGGCCGTCCAGCAGGGTCGAACGATCTTCAATCTCACCGCTTCCTTCCATCAGCCCGAGCCGGGTTTCGAACACCAGGTGGCGATGCCCGAGGTGCCTGATCCGGAAGACCTGCCGCGGCTCGCCGACGAGATCCGTGATCACCTCGGCGGTGAGCTGCCCAGCGCGCTGCGGCACATGGAACGCAGGCTCGCCTTCGACATCCGCTATGTGGACCGGCTGCGCTGGACCGCTCAGGAGCTGGCCGGCGCGGAACCCCGCAGCGCGGTGTGGATGCGCGCCCTGGGGCCGCTCGGCGACGACCCGCTCGTGCACACCTGCGCCCTCACATACGCCAGTGACATGACCCTTCTCGACGCGGTGCGGATCCCGGTCGAACCACTGTGGGGTCCGCGTGGTTTCGATCTGGCGTCGCTGGACCACGCGATGTGGTTCCACCGGCCGTTCCACGCCGACGAGTGGTTCCTTTACCAGCAGGAGTCCCCCATCGCCACCGGCGCCAGGGGGCTCGCCCGCGGCCAGATCTTCGACCGCGAGGGCAGGCTCCTGGTGTCCGTGATGCAGGAGGGCCTCTTCCGGAAAGTGCCGTGAACAGGGCCGTCCCCTCAGTGGACAGTTCGTCAGTCCCCGTGCCGGAGCCGCCTCCACAGGGCCCTTAGTCCCTTCGGGCCCGGCGGCCGTTTCTCCGATGCCACGGTCGCGGCGGGCATCGGATCCGCGGTCGGCCGGTCGGGAGCGGTCGGCGCGCCCGGAACCTGTCGCCGCTCCGGCCTCGGTGCGTGCCGATCCGCGCGGGCCTCGGACAGGGCGGTGGTGAGCCGGTGCCGGAACGACTCGATCTCGTCCGGATCCGCTGCCGCGGTCACTCTGTCGATGACCTCGCGACCGGCCACGGTGTCCGAGCGGCCCTGGGTGAGCTCCGGGCGCAGGGCTCTGACGTAGGCCCGCTCGTACGGGTCGGGGATCGCGTCGGCCAGTTGATCAGGGCCGAGTACGGAAGCAATGACCGCCGCTCGTTCCCAGGGGTCTTGGGTCAGGGCCGTCAACTGGCCGATCCGCCGGGCGCGCCAGGTGCGGGCCCGCTTGTCCTCATGTCTCGCCAGGGCCGCCCGTAGCGCCTGCGGTGTGCGGCCGGTGAGCAGGTCCGGGTTCGCGTCGGCGAAATCGACGAGGTCGGTCGCCAGGTAGTGCCAGACCACCGCACGATACCGATTCACATAGAACCTCACGGGTGCGAAGCAACCTGTTCTGGCGAGGCGCCCGAAGCGGGCCTGGCTGATCCCCATCAGCTCGGCGCCCTCGGCGGTGCCCACCACCCACACCCGGGTTCGGAGCGCATCGGGGAACCCGGTCCCGGCCGTATGCCTCTCGATCTCCTCCCGCCTGACCCGCTGCCTCCCTCCGGGACCCAGGCGAACGGTCCGCACATGCCCCAGCTGTACGGCCAGTTCGAACTCGCGCGGCTTGAGCCCCAGCTCCCGCGCCGCCCTCCCGAACGGCACCCCGGCCGCCGCCGTGCTCGGATCCCGGTACTGCTGCACCGTCATGACACCCTCCCCGCCACGGAACAATCACTGACAGTGACGACTGTAGCGGCGAGGTGCGACATCATGTCCGCCCTGTGGATAACTTCGGTCAGATCATGCGACCCACGTCCTGACCTGCGCCGCCCTGCTGCCGGGAGTCCACGCTCAGGTGCTCTCCGACCCTGTTGACCAAGAGAGTCATCTCGTACGCGACGTGGCCGATATCGGCACCCGGCCCGCCGAGGACGCAGAGACAGCTCCCGTCCCCCGCCGCCGTCACGAACAGGACTCCCTCCTCGAATTCGACCATCGTCTGCCGTACCCGTCCGGCCCGGAATTGCCGACCGGTGCCTTTCGCGAGGCTGTGCAGTCCGGACGCGACCGCGGCCAAGTGCTCGGCGTCCTCCCTTTCGAGACTCGCGCTCGCACCCGTGACCAGTCCGTCATTGGACAGCACCATTGCGTGGCGTATGTGGTCGACGCGCTCGGTCAGGTCGTCCAGCATCCAGTCGAGCCCCTTGCTGAGTGCCATGCCCTGCCTCCCCGTTCCACCGTTTCCCCGTAACTGCCGTGCAAGCCTTGCTCACCCCGGCCCGGTCGGCAACCCGCCCGGCCTGTCGGCACGCGTCCGTGCGCCAGTTGGCACAGGATGGGGACATGGCACGGAAAATGAGCAAGGAAGAGTGGCAGGCCTTTCTTTCCGCAGGCACCCGCACGGGAAAACTCGCGACGGTACGCGCCGACGGAAGCCCGCACATCGCGCCCATCTGGTTTGTTCTCGACGGGGACGATCTGGTCTTCAACACCGGCGAAAAGACGGTCAAGGGACGCAATCTGGCGCACGACGGCCGGATCGCGCTGTGCGTCGACGACGACCGGCCGCCGTTCTCTTTCGTCACGGTGCAAGGGCGTGCCGAGTTGAGCGGCGATCTGGATGAGGTACGGTCCTGGGCGACCCGGATCGCCGCACGCTATATGGGGGACGAGAGCGCGGAGGAGTTCGGGGCCCGCAATGGCGTCCCCGGGGAGTTGCTGGTCCGCGTCCGTATCGACAAGGCCGTGGCGCTCGCCGAAGTGGCCGACTAGTCCGCCGTCCCTCCGCACCGCAAAGGAAACCGTACGTGAGCAACGACCCTGCCCAGGTGAAGGAGTTCTTCACCGCGCGGGCCGACGGCTGGGATGCCCGTTTCCCCGACGACGGGCCCGCCTACGCGGCGGCTGTGGCCGACCTCGGGCTGCGCGGTGGCGATGTGGTCCTGGACGCGGGGTGCGGCACCGGCAGGGCGCTGCCCGCGCTGCGCACAGCGGTCGGCGCGGACGGAGTCGTGCTCGGCGTCGACGTCACTCCCGCGATGCTGGGCGCGGCCGTACGGGCCGGCCGGGACCGCGACGGACGGCTGGTCCTCGCGGATGTCGCCCGGCTTCCGCTCCGTGCCGGTTCGCTCGACGCGGTGTTCGCCGCAGGACTCATCTCGCACCTGGCAGACGTGGAGTCGGGTTTTCGCGAGCTGGCACGGGTCGTGCGGCCCGGTGGCCGTCTCGCGCTCTTCCATCCTGTCGGCCGGGCCGCGCTCGCCGCGCGCCACGGCCGCCAGGTGACGCCCAACGACGAGCGCGCCGAGCCCCTGCTCCGTCCACTGCTGGCCCGGAGCGGCTGGCGGCTCGTCTCCTACACCGATGAGGACGACCGCTATCTGGCGATCGCGATCCGTGACAGTCGCCCGCTGCTGGGTGGTTAGGGCAGGGATCGGGCGTTCCGCTCAGTCGGCGACGGCCGGTCCGGAGCGGCCGTGCGGCACCGGGCAGGTGGGCGCCTGTCCAGCCGTCCGGGGTGCGGGAAACGTGCCGAGCGCCGCGATGTCGTAGCCGTTCGGGTATCCCTTGATCTCGGGGTTCTGCCGGACGTAGTGAGGGGTGCGGCGGGGAGGGAGCAGGCGTACGGCCTTCGCCCTGGCGCGGAGAGCGCCGTGCACCAGGGAGCGGGCGGCCGGGTGCGGCTGCTCGTAGCGGAACGCGCGCAGCAGGGAGTCGTCCAGCAGGGCCTTGCCCGCTCCGCGCACCAGTGGGGCGAGGCGGCGGGGATACCAGGAGGCCATGAGGTCGAGGGTGGCGTCCGCGACTCTCCGCCCGCCCTCGTCCCAGCCGAAGTGGGCTTCCTCATAGTCGTCGAGGAAGCGCTGGAAGTCGGCGTAGGTCCGGGGGATCTCCTGGATGCCCATGTGTTTGCCGAGGGTGCCGTAATAGGCGGCCAGTGCGTGCCGCTCGTGCTCGGACAGGCGGCGCCAGCCGTAGGCGTCGATCCACCTTGCCGGAATGACGACGAACGTCGACAGGACGTAGCGCATGTCGTCGTTGCTGATGTCGTAGCCACGGTGCATCTGGTTGATGCGGCGGATCGCCGACCGTCCGCTCTCGTGGTCGAAGCCGTGCTCGACGACGGCGTCGAGCAACAGCGCTGTGTCGTCGTAGCGCTTCTGCGTGCGGTCCGGGAACTCTCCGGTGCGGTCGAGGAGGCGGCCGATGCTGGGCACGGCGTAGGTCCGGTAGAGGGCAAGTTCGAGTGCGCGCGTCATGTCCCAGGGGAATTCGAGGGTCGCGATGATCCGGTAGATCCGCAGGAAGTCCTTCTCCGGATCGAGCCGCCGGATCTCCTTGAGCCAGTCGTAACGCTTCACTCGTCGGTCGCCCCTTCGTTTGTCGGAGGTTCAACTCTACGGGGGCCGGGCACACTTGAACGACCGCAGGGCGAACGACTCACGGGGGCAGGTGATCCGCGTGTTCGGCAGGCTCCGCAAGCGTATCGAGGGAGCGGCACAGCCGCCGGTGCCGACGCCCGCGGGCCGTCGGCGGAACCTCTTCGAGGCGGCGGCCACTTATGTCGCGGCCTGCGCGGAGAACGACCACGAGAGCAGCGCGGAGGCGGCTCGCTGGGTCTCGCCCGAGGCGCTCAGCTTCGGCGTGAACGAACTGGCCTGCCGCGCGGTCATAGCGCTCGCCCGCGAGCGGGACCAGACGCCGCAGCACGTGGCACGGACGCTGCTGGGGCTCCCCGTCGCCTGACCGGCCCGACAGCCACGAGGTCGCGTTCCGCTCGGCCACTGTTCCCGTTCCTGTCATCTACAGGGCGTGTACATGCCATCTCCGCGACCCTACGCTGCCACCGAACCCGCAGGTGCGAGCCCCTTGTCCCTGTTCTTCCTTGCACCTGCGCGCCGTCGCCCATACGTACGGAGGACCCGTGCCCGCCGCAGCCAGCCAGTCCCGCACCCCCCGCCGCCGACATCTCGCCGCCCTCGCCACGGCCTTCGGGCTCGCCGCCGCGTCCCTCGGGCTGTGGGCCTCGGACTCCTCCGCCGCGGCGGCCGTACCCACTCCGGACCATGTCGTGGTCGTCGTCTTCGAGAACCACGCCTACGACCAGGTCATCGGCAGTTCGAGCGCCCCGTACATCAACTCCCTGGCATCGGGCGGCGCCAATCTGACCGCCTCGTACGCCGAGACCCACCCCAGTCAGCCGAACTACTACGCGCTGTTCTCGGGAGACACCCAGGGCATCACCGACGACAGTTGTGTCACCCCGGGCTTCAGCGACGCTCCGAACCTCGCGTCCGAACTGGTGGTCACGGGCAAGTCATGGGCCAGTTACAACGAGTCCCTGCCGTCCGAGGGTTCCACCGCCTGCAAGAGCGGCAAGTACGCCCAGAAGCACAATCCCTGGTTCGGGTTCGACAACGTGCCCACCAGCACGGCGCACACCATGTCGGCCTTCCCCAACGACTACAGCACGCTGCCGACCGTCTCCTTCGTCGTCCCGAATCTGTGCAGTGACATGCACGACTGTTCCGTGAGCACCGGCGACACCTGGCTGAAGAACAACCTCAAGAGCTATGCCGACTGGGCCAAGTCCCACAACAGCCTGCTCCTCGTCACCTTCGACGAGGACAACCGGCTGAGCGGGAACCGCATCCCGACCGTCCTCTACGGGCAGCCCGTCCAGGCCGGTTCGAGCTCCGACACCACGTACAACCACTACGACGTGCTGCGCACGCTCGAGGACATGTACGGCACATCGCACGCCGGGAACGCCGCGAACGCCCAGGACGTCTCCGGCATCTGGAACAGCTGACCCGTGTATCTCGCGGACAGTCGCACCACCCCGGAGCCCTCCGACACCGCCGGTCGGCGCCCCCTCACCGGCCGGCGGGCCGCCCTCGTCCCCGGAACAGTGCTCGCCCTGGGTTCCGTCAGCCTGATCACCGATGTCTCCTCGGAGATGGTCACCGCCGTCCTGCCGCTCTACCTGGTCGCCGGGCTCGGCCTGTCCCCGCTCGGCTTCGGCCTCCTGGACGGCGTCTACAACGGTGTCAGCGCGCTCGTACGCCTCGTCGGCGGCAGGCTCTCCGACCGCGGCGGCGGCAGCCGCAAGGCCGTGGCCGCGGTCGGCTACGGCCTGTCCGCGCTCTGCAAGCCGCTGTTGCTGTTCGCGCACAGCGTGCCGCTGATCGGAGTGGTGCTCGCAGCCGACCGTACGGGCAAGGGGCTGCGCACCGCGCCGCGCGATGCCATGATCTCGCTGGCCTGTGAACCCGGCAGCAGGGGGCGTGCGTTCGGCCTGCACCGCGCGATGGACACCGCCGGAGCGCTGCTCGGTCCGCTGCTCGCCTTTGTGATCCTGCGAGCAGCGGCCGACGGTTACGACGCCGTCTTCGCCGTCAGCGGCTGCGTCGCCGTACTGGGGGTACTCGTACTCCTGTTGTTCGTTCCGGGGTGTCGGACAGAGCCTCCCCCGAAGCGGGGCTCCGGTCCCGCGCCCCTCCGTGCTGCGCTGCGCCTCCCGGCCGTGCGCCGTCTCACCCTCTGCGCGGCCCTGCTGGGGCTGACGACCATCAGCGACTCCTTCCTCTATCTCACTCTGCAGCGCCGCCTGGATCTCTCGGAGACATGGTTTCCCCTGCTGCCACTGGGAACAGCCGCCGCGTTCCTCCTGCTCGCCGTTCCCCTCGGGACGGTCGCCGACCGGGTGGGACGGCGCAGGCTCTTCCTCTGTGGCCATCTGGCGCTGCTCGTGGCGTACGGCCTGCTGGTCGCCCCGCTCGGTGACTCGGCGACGCTCGCACTCATCGTGCTCGCGCTGCACGGGAGTTTCTACGCGGCCACCGACGGAGTACTGGCCGCCGTGACCGCCGACGCCGTACCGGAGGCGATCCGAGGCACCGGGCTGGCGGTGGTCCAGACGGGCCAGGCCGCCGCCCGTTTCGTCTGCTCGATCACCTTCGGCATGGCCTGGACCGCCTGGGGCGACCGGACAGCGCTGGGCACCGCGGCGACCGGCCTCGCCGTCTCCGCCGCGATCAGCGTCCTGCTGCTGCGCCCTTCACCCGCCGACATCCCTCCGGAGCTTGTCCGTTGAACCGCAAGAGCCGCATCCTGGCCCTGCTCGCCGCCGTACTGATCCTGGGCGGTGTCGCCGTCGGCGCCACCCTGCACGCCGCTGGACGAGCGGCGGAGAAGGACCGCGTGCGACCGGGCGACCCCCGTGTCCGCCCCGGCCGGGTCGTGCTGAACGCCCCTGGGCAGAGCGTCTTCCGGAACATGGCCTGGGGGCCCCACCGCGACGAGATCTCCACCACCCCTGCCGGCGATCCGACCGGACCTCGTACGTCCTCCGGTGTTCGCTGCCTGCGCTTCCATACGGCCGCGGGCACCGGTATCTGTCTGCAGGCGGTGCACGGCAAGCTCCGTGACAGCTACCGCGCCGTGGTGCTCGACTCGCACCTGCGCGAGCTGCGCCACTACGATCTGGCGGGCGTGCCCACCCGGGCCAGGGTCTCCCCCAGCGGCCGGAGCGTGGCCTGGACGGTCTTCGTCAGCGGCGACTCGTACGCGGGCACGTCCTTCTCCACCCGCACCTCGGTCCTCGACACCCGAACGGGGAGCCTGGACCGCAACCTCGAGGAGTACCGGCTGTTCCTGGACGGTCACCCGCACCGGGCCGCCGATCTGAACGTCTGGGGGGTCACCTTCGCCGACGACACCCACTTCTACGCGACCGTCGCCACCGGAGGACGGACCCACCTCGTACGCGGCGACCGCACCGACCGGACGCTTCGCGCCCTGCACACCAATGTCGAGTGCCCCTCCCTCTCACCCGACGGGACCCGCATCGCCTACAAGAAACGTGTCGACGGTGTCTCCTCCGACGCACCCTGGCGGCTGTACGTACTGGACCTGCGTACTCTCCGCGAGAGCGCCACAGCGGAGCAGCGGAACGTCGACGATCAGGCGGTCTGGCGCGACGGACACACGCTTGTCTACTCGTTGCCCGGCGATTACGGCTCCGACCTGTGGGCGGTGCCCGCGGACGGTTCCGGTACGCCGACTCGGCTGATGACCGCCGCCCTGGCGCCGGCCTTCACCGACTGAGCCCCGGCCGCGCCCCGGCGGAGCCCTAACGGCCCAGTTGCTTGCGGGACGCCCGGCGCAGCCGCTTGCGCTGCGCGGGGTCGAGCAGCAGATAGACGACGGCCGGCACGCCCACCATCACGAGCAGACCTATCCAGGGGTGCAGTGCCAGCAGGATCACCCCTACGACCACACCGGCGACCGCGACTTTGGTCTTGTTGCTCATCTCCGGGCCTCCTTCGACGGCTGCCGTCTGTCATGAAGAACGCCCCGCAGCCCGATAGCGTTCCCCGCCCGGGTCCGAAGCGCGCGAGCTCCGTGTGGCAGAGGGCCGCCCTGGGCCCATTTTCGGGATATGCCGCGCATCACACCCGGAACACGCGCTTCCGTCACGCCCCTCATGTACCCTCGGGCGCTCACCAGCTAGTCAAATTTGAGGAACGCGCAGCGTCGTGACACCGCCCTCTGCCGCTACACCCTCCGAGATCTCCCTGCTCGCCCGGTGCTCGGCGGTCTTCCTGCCCGGGGACCCCGCACGCACCGGCCGCGTGGCCTTCTGGCGCCTCGACGACGATCCGCCCGCCGCGCCGGGCAGCGTCGAGGACTTGACCGTCGTCGTCTCCGACGGCGCGGACGTCACCACCACGACCGTCCGGGCCGTGGTCCTGCCCGTACGCGAAGCCCTGCCCGTTCTCACCCGTGCCCGTGCGGCGGGCGCCGACGAGGCGGCCGCCTTCTGGGGTGCCGCCGCGGTGCTCGCCCTGCAACTGGCCGCCCGTGGGCGGCTGCTGCCCGGTCTGACCGCGACCGATCACGACGCCTGGCGCGTCGGCCCGTTCACGCCGGAGGACATGAGCCGGGTACACGAGCTGGCGGCCGCCATGCCGCCCGCTGCGCACGCCGTGCCGCTCCCGCACGACGGCAGCGGCCCGCTCCTGCTCCCCGACCCGGAACGGCTCGTACGCGCCTTCCTGGACGCCGTCGCCGACGGGCTCCCCCGCTCCCCCGCCGCGGCACTCGCCGCGGGCGGCCCCTCCTTCGCCGCCCCGGCGCCCCGGAGGCTGCCCGAACAGCGTGCCTGGGCGGACAGCGTGGCGGCCGGGCACGACGCGGGCATACGGCTCTCCCTCCGTGTCGAAGTACTGGGGCTCACCGCTCCGGAGGCTGTGGACGGTGTCGACATGGCCTCCCCCCGGTTCCGGGCCGTGCTCCAGTTGCACAGCCTCGCCGACCCGGCGCTCGTCGCGGACGCCGCCGACGCGTGGTCGGGCGACTCGCCCCTGACGGCCGCGCTCGGCCGGGGCGCGCGCATGAACGCGCTGCTCGCGCTGCGCCGCGCCGCCCACGCCTGGCCGGCACTCACCCCGCTCCTTTCCACGGCGGTGCCCGACGCCATCGACCTCGCCGACGAAGAGGTCGGTGAGCTCCTCGGCGCCGCCTCCGAAGCCCTGGACGCGGCCGGTGTCCAGGTGCACTGGCCGAAGGATCTGGCCCGCAGACTGACCGCACACGCCGTCGTCGGCCCGCCGGACGACGACAGTCACGGTCCGGACGTCGACCGCTCGGGCCTGCCGTCCTTGTTGTCGGCCGACGCGCTGCTCACGTTCAGCTGGCGCTTCTCCGTGGGCGACCGGGAGCTCACGGAAGCGGAGCTGGACCGGCTCGCGGAAGCCAGCCGCCCGGCCGTACGGCTGCGCGACCAGTGGGTGCTCGTCGATCCGGAATCCGTGCGCCGTGCCCGGGATCGGCAGGACCGCAAGCTCACGCCTGTCGAGGCACTCGGCGTGGCCCTCACGGGCCGTGCGCGGGCGGATGGCCATGAGAAGAACGAGGAGACCGTCGACGTGCGGGCCACAGGCTGGCTGGCCGCGCTGCGCGACCGCATCGCCGACCCCGAGAGCGTCCGGGAGCCCGTCGCGCAACCCGCCGCGCTCGCCGCCACCTTGCGCGACTACCAGCTGCGGGGCCTCGACTGGCTGCACCGTATGACCTCGCTCGGCCTCGGTGGCTGCCTCGCCGACGACATGGGCCTCGGCAAGACCGTCACCCTCATCGCCCTGCACCTGCACCGCCGGACACTCCCGGACGCCACCGGACCGACACTGGTCGTCTGCCCTACCTCCCTCATGGGCAACTGGCAGCGCGAGATCGAGAAGTTCGCCCCCGGGACGCCCGTCCGCCGCTTCCACGGCCCTGCCCGCTCCCTGGACGGACTGGCGGACGGCGAGTTCGTCCTCACCACGTACGGCACGATGCGACTCGACGCGGGGCAACTTGCCGCAGTCGAATGGGGGTTGGCCGTCGCCGACGAGGCGCAGCACGTCAAGAACCCCTACTCCGACACCGCGAAGCAGCTGCGCACCATCGGCGCCAAGGCTCGCGTCGCTCTTTCCGGCACCCCGGTGGAGAACAACCTGTCCGAGCTGTGGGCGATCCTCGACTGGACGACACCCGGTCTGCTGGGCTCACTCGGCTCCTTCCGGCGTCGCTACGCCCAGGCCGTCGAGGGCGGTGCCGACCCCGGCGCCGCCGGACGGCTCACCGCTCTCGTCCGCCCGTTCCTGCTGCGGCGGCGCAAGTCCGACCCGGGCATCGCCCCCGAACTGCCGCCGAAGACCGAGACCGACCGCGCGGTCACGCTCACCAAGGAACAGGCGGCCCTGTACGAGGCCGTGGTGCGGGAGGTCCTCGCCGAGGTGGAGGCGGCGGACGGTTTCGAGCGGCGCGGTCTGATCGTCAAGCTCCTCACCGGCCTGAAGCAGATCTGCAACCATCCGGCACAGTTCCTGAAGGAGGACGGCCACAAGGGGGACCCGCCGCGGATCCGGGGCCGTTCGGGCAAGGTCGAGCTGCTCGACGAACTGCTGGACACGATCCTCGCCGAGGGCGCGAGCGTGCTGGTCTTCACGCAGTACGTCCAGATGGCGCGGCTCCTGGAGCGGCACTTGGCCGCACGGGGTGTCCCGGCGCAGCTGCTGCACGGTGGCACTCCGGTGCCGCGGCGCGAGGAGATGGTCCGTCGCTTCCAGGACGGCGAGGTCCCGGTGTTCCTGTTGTCGCTGAAGGCCGCGGGCACGGGTCTCAACCTCACCCGCGCCGGACACGTCGTCCACTTCGACCGCTGGTGGAATCCCGCGGTCGAGGCGCAGGCGACCGACCGTGCCTACCGCATCGGCCAGAGCCAGCCGGTCCAGGTGCACCGGCTGATCGCCGAGGGGACGGTCGAGGACCGGATCGCGGAGATGCTCACGCGCAAGCAGGCCCTGGCGGACTCCGTCCTCGGCTCGGGGGAGGCCGCCCTGACCGAGCTGACCGATGCCGAACTCGCTGAACTCGTCGCACTGAGGGGGACCGGACGATGACCGGACACGACGTCACCGAGCGCACCTTCGCGGCCCTGCCGCCCGAACGCGGGCGGGGCTTCGCCCGGAGCTGGTGGGGCCGGGCCTGGCTGAAGGCACTGGAGGACACCGCGCTGGACGGCGGGCAGGTGAAGGCCGGGCGCAGGAACGCGCGCGCGGGCGCGGTGGGCGCGGTGTCGGTCCGGGCGGGCAGGATCACGGCGGTCGTCCGCGATCGCGACGGCACGCCGTACCGCTCCGACGTGATGGTCCAGGAGCTCTCGGCGGCCGACTGGGACCGGTTGCTGGACCTGGTCGCCGATCGTGCCGGGCACATCGCGGCGCTGCTCGATCACGACATACCCCCACACCTGGGCGAGGACGCGCTGGCCTCCGGTGTGGAACTGCTGCCCGGCATCGGGGATCTGGAACCGGAGTGCAGTTGCGGCGCTTGGGACCACTGTCCGCACACAGCGGCGCTGTGCCATCAAGTGGCCCGGCTGCTCGACGAGGATCCGTTCGTCCTGTTGCTGATGCGTGGCCGCGGCGAACGGGAGCTGCTGTACGAGCTGCAGGCCCGCAGTGCCGCGCACGGTTCGGCGCGGACTGCGCAACCGGGCACCGGGGAGTCGCCCGGTGTGCCGGCACGGGAGGTGTTCGCGGCGGGGTTCCTGGTACCGCCTCTGCCCGGTCCGCCTCCCCCGGTGGAGAACGCGGGCCGCCCTCCCGTGCTCTCCGGGGACATCGCTCCCGCGCCTGGGATCGATACCGAGGCACTGGAGTTCCTGGCCGCGGACGCGGCCGCGCGGGCCCGTCGGATGCTCGCCGAGGCCCTCGCCCCGGGCCATGAGCGGACGCCCGTGGCGGATGAGCTGACCCCGTGGCAGGACGCGGTGCGTCTCGGCGCGTCCTGCCCGCCGGTCGGGGTCACCGCCCGGCTGGCGGAGGGCTGCGGCCGCGACCGGGCCGGACTCGCGCAGGCCGTACGGGCGTGGGGGTACGGCGGGCCCACGGCACTGACAGTCCTGGAGGACGAATGGACGCCCGGCGGAGAAGCTCTGGCCCGTGCCCGTACACAGCTGTCGACGGCCTGGGAGGACGGCACCGCGCCGGAGCTGCGGTGCGCGCGCAACCGCTGGACGGTGGCGGGGGCAGGCGCGCAGTTGCGCTACGACCGTGACGGCCGCTGGTGGCCCTATCGCAAGGAGAGCGGCCGATGGCAGCCCGCGGGCCCGTGCGACCGTGATCCCGCGGCGGCACTCGCGGCACTCCTCGCGGACGACGCGCAAGGCAGCTGAGACAGGGTCACCGATGAGCCTTCCCCAACCCGTCAAAGAATCGAAGGCCAGGCTGCGCGAAATCTACGCTTTCACAGGCAGGAGGCGGATTTTTGCCTTTCAGTATTGGAATATGGTGATCTACAGTTTCATCACCTTCTGATCACGGAAAGGCATTTCGGGATGGTTTTCGCCCTGCTGCGCCGTAACAGGCGTTCCCCTCGCCGGGAGGCCGCACCGATTCCGTATGGCGCGGGGGCTCTCGACTGTGTTGTCCTCGATCCCGTTCAGCTGCCGCTGCACAGAGCGGAAGTGTCCGTACGGGACCTCAACGGCCAGGAGGTGGTCCACGGGCAGACCGATCCGCACGGCCGGTTCGCGACGACCGTGGCGCCCGGCGAGTACAACCTCGCGGTGACGGCCGAAGGCTTCCAGCCGATACACCGCTCCGTCACGTGCGGCGACGGCGTGCGGACCGCGCTCGACCCGATGGCCATGGAACCGGCGCCCGCGCCCGCCATGCCCGCGCCCGGAGCCTGGCGGATCGACCCGGACCACACGGCCGTGCGTTTCATCTCCCGGCACATCGGGCTCGCCGAAGTACACGGCCGGTTCAACCGGTTCGAGGGCACCCTGTGGATAGCCGAGAACATGGAGCACTCCCGGATCGACGTGGTGATCGAGACAGCGAGCATCGACACCGGGGTCGCGCAGCGCGACGAGCACCTGTGCTCGCCGGAGTTCCTGAACGTCGCCAAGTTTCCGTACATGCAGTTCACCAGCGAGCGCTTCGTGCACCGCGGCGGTTCCCGGTGGACGGTGCAGGGCGTGCTCAACCTGCACGGCGTCAGCCGCAACGTCTCCCTCGACACGCGCTACCTGGGCATCGGCACCGGCATCATGGGCGAGACCCGCACCGCCTGCTCGGCGACGACCGAGCTGCACCGCGAGGACTTCACCCTGGACTGGCGGTCGATGCTCCAGCGAGGCATCGCCATGATCGGCGCGACCATCAGGATCGAGCTGGACATCCAGGCCGTACCGGCCACGTGACGGACCGTCCGGCGACCGGGGACCGCAGGATGCCGGCCGACGCCGGCAGCAGCTCCGTAGGGAAGCCACTGGGCAGGCTCGTCGGCAGGTCGCTGGGCCATCCGGACGGAAGACCTGTCGGCAGCTGAGTGGGCAGACCACTCGGCAGCCCGGACGGCAGTCCGCTGGGAACGGCGAACGAGGGTGAAGTGCCACTGGACGAAGTCCCCTTGCCGGGCTCGTCGCTCTTCTTGCCCTTGTCGCCGATGATCAGCACTGCGCCGAGCGCGAGCGCCGCGACCGCCACCAGTACGGTCACGGCGATCGCCGTCCGCCGCCCGCCGGCACCACCGGAGGGCGGCGGCTCCGGGTTCCACGGCGGCTGCCCGGGGCCGAATCCACCCGGAGGCGGAGTGCGCGGCGGGGGCGGTGGGCCTGCGGGCGGGCCGTACGGCGGTCCGGGTGGGGTGGCCATGCGGTCAAGCGTCCCCGGACCGCGTACCGCGTCACCGCACGGTGACGGTACCGCTACACGCTTCGCTCCGGATCGCGACATTCCACCGCGGGAAACGGTCCGCCACGGAGAACGGCCTGCCGCCCTCCGCGTGGCGGACTTGTTAAAAAGATCCATAATCGTACGATTTGCCGGTGTCTGCCGAACGATGCGGGCGCCGCTCAGCGGTGCGCGCGGAGGAATGCTTCCAGCCCGGCCAGGTCGTCGGTGTTGAGGTAGT
Organism: Streptomyces sp. NPDC002537; assembly: GCF_053594975.1. Taxonomy (NCBI): domain Bacteria; kingdom Bacillati; phylum Actinomycetota; class Actinomycetes; order Kitasatosporales; family Streptomycetaceae; genus Streptomyces; species Streptomyces sp. NPDC002537. The sequence goes on along the minus strand of NZ_JBSFWT010000028.1, from coordinate 30,017 downwards.
CCACGCCCGCGGCGAGGAGTTCGCGCCAGAGGGCGTCCCGTGCAGGTCCGGGCTGGTCGGGCGTGGCCCAGAACCGCACCTGCCGGTGTTCGGAGTGCGCGGTGGAGACGATACCCGCGAGCCTGGCCCGCTCCCGCTCGGGCATCGGCCCCACGCCCTTCCAGGTGAAGTTCGCGGTCCAGTTGTCACTGACCAGCGGGGCGAAGGAGGCGGGGACACCGCTGCCGAGGTCCGCGAGACGGCCGTCGTAGAAGGCGCACCGCACCCGTTCCTCCTCCATGGGGCCCCGGGCGCCCCGGTCACCGGAGATGACGGCGGTGACAGCGCCGCGGCGGACCCGGCCGTGGTCGCAGACGCTCAGCATCGAACGGTAGCGGCGCAGATGGCGGGAGAGCTCGCGGTAGGTGGGCGCGCCCGGCGTCTTGATGTCGATGAGCAGTTGCAGGGACAGGCCGTACCCCGGGAAGACCCGGCCGTGCCCGGCTCCGACCCGGTTCGACAACGGGTCGAGGTAGAGCGACTCGAGGGTGCGGGTGGGGTCGAGCTCAGAGGCGTCGTGCGCGACGAGGAGCTCGTTGCCGACGAGCCAGATGTCGGCCTCGACACTGCCGAACCCGTGCGAGAGAGCGCCGGAGAGCGGGTGCGGGTGCTCGTAGTCGTTGTGCGCGTGCGCATGGCGCAGCGGCGGCTTGCCGCGCTTGACGCCCGTACGGCGCTCCGCGTCCGCCCGTTCGGCGAAGGCGGGCCCCGCGAAGGATCCCGCGAGGGCGGCTCCCAGGGTGATGACGGCTGCGCGACGCGTACGAGAGGTCATGGTGTCTCCCGGGTCGGGGTCCGTCCGCGGGCGGCGGCCCGGCGGACGCAGGAGCTGTCTCCTGCGAGTATCCGGGCGCGCAGGGTCAAAAGGCAGGGATGTGGCAAGAGTTGCCCGTGTCGACGTCGGCGCGTTCCCTGTCGTTCTTTCGGGGCATGGTGAACTCTCTTGCATCGTGCCAGAGTTGACGGGACTTCTGGGGAGACTGTGACTGGATGCAGAAGCCGCGTGCGCGCGGTGCTGACGGTTCTGGTGGCGTGGACGTCGCTGATCGGAGGAAGCGCCACCTGGGCGACCGCTGCGGACGCGAGTTCGGAGCACGGGCTGCGGCTGAGTGCTCCTACGCCCGTGGCGCACGGGGTGGATTACCAGGACTTCACCCTGACCGCTTCGCACGGGCGCGCGTACGGGCATCTGCTGACCGTCGACCTGCGCGAGCCGGGCATCTCACTGGACCTGCTGTATCCGGGGTCGGTCGCGGCGCGGGCGACCGTGTCCCGGATGGTCGAGCGGAGCGGCGCGGTCGGCGGGGTCAACGGGGACTTCTTCAACATCAGCGAGACCCAGCACCCGGGGGTCGACGCGACGGGCGCCCCGGTGGGCCCGTCCGTATCGAGCCGGGGCAAGCTCGGCGCGGCGGTGCCGAACGGCCAGCGGTTCGGGCCGACGATGCCGTCGGGGGCGACGACCCGGGACGTTATCGGCGTAGGGACGGACGGTACGGCCAGGCTGGACCGCCTCACTCTGTCGGGGGCCGTGACGGCCAACGGCAAGAGGCTGGCGCTGCGCGGTCTGAACCAGTACGCCCTGCCGGTGGGCGGCATCGGGGTGTACACCTCCGACTGGGGAGCGACCTCGCGCAAGCGGGCGACCTGCGGTACGGACAACGACCGGTCCGCGTCCTGCAGTTCGGACACCTATGAACTGACCGTGCGGCGCGACCGGGTGACGTCGGTGGCGAACAGACCGGGGCGTGGCGCGATCCCGTCCGGTTCCGTGGTCCTGGTCGGGCGCGAAGCGGGCGCGAAGGAGCTGCGCAAGTTGCGGATCGGCGACACGGTGAGCGTCCAGGAGCGGCTGGAGCCCGAGGGGCGCGGGGCACTCCGCTTCGCCATCGGCGGCTTCCCGGTGCTGCGCGCCGGAAGACCGCTCTCCGGCCTGGACGACTCGACGTCGGCGGTGCGGACCTCGGCCGGCGTGGACGAGGAGGGACAGCGGTTCTACCTGCTGGCCCTCGACGGCGGCCCCGACTACCGCTCGGGCATGACCGTCGCCGAACTGGCCGGTCTCATGCGGGACATCGGGGCCGAGGATGCGATGAACCTGGACGGCGGCGGGTCCAGCACCCTGGTCACCCGCGATTCCGGCCAAGGGCGCGCGACGGTCCGCAACCACCCGTCGGGCGGCGCCGAGCGAGCCGTGGCCAACGGCATCGGGGTGTTTATCCGCAATTAACATCGTCGATCAATCCACCCATTTGAGTGACTGCATCGCCCGATCTCCGCTGCTAGCTTCGAGGGTGTACGCGCGAAAGTCAGCGAGAAATCAATCGCCGGTCCGCAACGGGCAGTTCGCAATGAATGGGTGGGCATTCGCATATGACGACGTCGGTGGAGACCGCCAACTCGGAGAATAACGGTCACGGTCCCCTGAGTCTGGGCACCGCGGCAGCACGCAATCTCGCCACCACGACGAAATCCGTGCCGCAGATGCAGGGCATCACCTCGCGGTGGCTGCTCCGCATGCTGCCGTGGGTCCATGTGCCCGGCGGTACGTACCGGGTCAACCGGCGTCTTACGCACACGCTCGGCGACGGCCGGGTGGAGTTCGTCTCCACCGGAGCGGAGGTCCGGGTCATCCCGGCGGAGCTGGGCGAGCTGCCCCTGCTGCGGGGCTTCGAGGATGCGGCGACTCTCGACGCCCTGGCGAGCCGTTTCGCTCAGCGGGAGCTCCAGCCCGGTGATGTGCTCGTGGAGGCCGGGCAGCCGGCCGACCAGGTTGTCCTGATCGCGCACGGCAAGCTCAACCAGGTGCACGAGGGCGAGTACGGCGATCCCGCCGTACTGGGCGTGCTGGCCGACGGGGGGTACTTCGGCGACCGGTCCCTCGCCGAACCCGAGGAGCAGACCTGGGGATTCACCGCCAAGGCCGCGACCGCCTGCACGGTGCTGACCTTGTCACGCCAGGCGTTCCGGGAGCTGTTCGACTCCTCGGAGCAATTGCGCTCCCATGTCACGGCATTCCTGGCCGCCGCCGACCGCCCGCAGAACGAGCACGGGGAGTCGGCCATCGACGTCGCCTCCGGGCACACGGGCGAGCCGTCCCTGCCCGGCGTCTTCGCCGCCTATGAGCTGTCCCCGCGCGAATTCGAGCTGAGCGTGGCCCAGACGGTGCTGCGCGTGCACACCCGCGTCGCCGATCTCTACAACGAACCGATGAACCAGGTCGAGCAGCAGTTGCGGCTGACCATCGAGGCCCTGCGTGAGCGCCAGGAGCACGAGCTGGTCAACAACCGCGAGTTCGGCCTGCTGCACAACGCCGACCTCAAGCAGCGCATCCACACCCGCAGCGGCCCGCCCACCCCCGACGACCTGGACGAGCTCCTCGCCACCGTCTGGAAGGACCCGGGTTTCCTGCTCGCTCACCCGCGCGCGATCGCGGCGATCGGCCGCGAGTTCAACAGCAGGGGCGTGTATCCCGACAGCGTGGACGTGAGCGGACACGCTGTGCCCGCCTGGCGAGGCGTCCCCATTTTCCCGTGCAACAAGATTCCCGTCACCGACAACGGCACCAGCTCCATTCTGCTGATGCGCACCGGGGAGGAGTCCCAGGGGGTCGTCGGCCTCCATCGCACGGGAATCCCCGACGAATACCGCCCGAGCCTTTCCGTGCGGTTCATGGGAATCAGCGAGCAGGCCATCATCTCGTATCTCGTGAGTGCCTACTATTCAGCCGCCGTTCTCGTTCCCGACGCCCTGGGGATTCTGGAGAACGTGGAAATCGGCCACTGAAACCGGACCGGGGCCGGACCGGAATCCCCGAGCACCACACCGTACGTTTCGCGTCGGACAGCGCGGCAAGCGCCAGATATCGCAACAGATGGGTGATGACCAGCCATGACCACGTCAGTGGAGTCCGTACCGGGTGAACAGCCGGGCCAGTCACAGCAGCTGAGCCTCGGCACGCCCGCGGCACGGCAACTCGCCACGACGACGAAGTCCGTGCCGCAGATGCAGGGGATCTCCTCCCGCTGGCTCCTGCGCGTACTGCCATGGGTGCAGGTGTCCGCGGGCACCTACCGGGTGAACAGGCGGTTGAGTTATACGGTCGGGGACGGCAGGGTCGAGTTCCTCTCCACCGGTACGGAAGTACGGGTCATCCCACCGGAGTTGGGCGAGCTGCCGCTGCTGCGGGGCTTCGAGGACAGCGCCGTTCTGGAGGCGCTGGCGGCCGGGTTCGTCCAGCGCGAGTACGCGGCGGGCGACACCCTGGTCCAGGTGGGCAGCCCGGCCGATCAGGTCTTCCTGATCGCGCACGGCAAGCTCAACAAGACGGGCCCCGGCAAATACGGGGACGAGACCGTGCTCGGTGTACTGGCCGACGGTGACTACTTCGGCGAGAGCGTGCCACTGGAGCCGGACGGCACATGGCCGTTCACCGTCACCGCCGCGACGCGCTGCACGGTCCTGGCGCTCCCCCGCCAGGTCTTCCAGGAACTGGCCGACCGCTCGGAGTCGCTGCGCGCCCACGTCGCGGACTTCGCCTCCCGTCCCACCCCCGCGCAGAACAAACGCGGTGAGGCCGACATCTCCGTGGCCTCGGGGCACACGGGGGAGCCGGTCATCCCGGGCACCTTCGTCGACTACGAAATCGCCCCGCGGGAATACGAGCTGAGTGTGGCTCAGACGGTGCTGCGCGTGCACACCCGCGTCGCCGATCTCTACAACGACCCGATGAACCAGCTCGAGCAGCAACTGCGTCTCACCGTCGAGGCGCTGCGCGAGCGCCAGGAGAACGAGATCGTCAACAACCGCGAGTTCGGCCTGCTGCACAATGCCGACCTGGGGCAGCGGCTGCACACCCGGAGTGGTCCGCCCACCCCCGACGACCTGGACGAGCTGCTGTCCCGGCGGCGTAAGACCCAGTATCTGCTGGCGCATCCGCGTACCATCGCGGCCTTCGGCCGGGAGTGCAGCAGCCGGGGTCTCTACCCGAAGAACATCGAGGTGATGGGTTCGGCCGTGCGCTCCTGGCGCGGTGTGCCGCTGCTGCCGTGCAACAAGATTCCGGTCAGCGAATCGGGGACCAGCTCGATCCTCGCGATGCGCACCGGCGAGGCGGACCAGGGTGTGGTGGGCCTTCACCAGACCGGTATCCCGGACGAGTACCAGCCCAGCCTCAATGTGCGCTTCATGGGCATCAATGAGCAGGCGGTCTCGGCCTACCTGGTGAGTGCCTACTTCTCGGCGGCCATCCTGGTGCCGGATGCCCTCGGCATCCTGGAGGACGTCGAGATCGGACGCGTGTAACGGCGGGCCGACGACGCGCGGGTCGTCAGGGCCGGACGCCGCTGACGATCCGCGTGGTGGCCGACATCGCGTGGGCGATGGTCGGCGCGACGCTGGTGCCGGAGAGGAGGAAGCCGAGCAGGACACAGACCAGGGCGTGGGAGAGCCTCAGCGCGCCGCTGCGGAGAAACACCACTGCCATGATCAGGAGCAGTAGGACCACGGAGATCGAAAGGGCCATGGCGAGCCTCCTCTGCGGAGTGGTTGTCCGTCAGTCTGACCCATCGCACGGCGGCGACCTGCGAAAAGCGTGTACTCCAAATGGGTATGAGTCAGCCCGGCGCCCTGCACGGTCCCGGTCGCGCGGACAGGCTCGGCACAGGCGGAACCGATACCGACACGCCTTCGTCCGGATGCCGGGGAGGGCGGCCGGAGATGAACGGGACGGGGCTCGGGCCCCCTGGTGATGCGAGCGGCCGCCGCCGGTGCGGCCCGGACGACTGTGCTCCGTCCGCCCGGGGTCGGGGCCGTGTGTCAGGTCACCCGGCGGGCCGCCGCTCGGCGGGCAGGTCGGCCGTGCCGTGCCTAGGCTGACGGAATGAGCCGTACAGCCTCGGAGAGCAAGAGTGCCGTGGCGCCGTCCGCCATGGCTGTCGCCGAGGGCCGGGAGGGCGAGGAGCGGGGCTCGGCCTGGCAGCGGCTGCTGCACCGTGTGCCCAACGGTTTCGCGATCTTCTTCGGTCTGCTCGGGATGTTCTGTGCAATCACCTCGTTGATCATTCCGCTGCGACGGGTGGCGCGCCCGCTGACCGACGCTCTGGACACCCTGACCGTCCCCACCGCCCCGAACCTGGCCTACGCCGTCTTCCTGCTGCTCCTCGCCACGGCCATGGCGGCCCGCAAACGGGTCACCCTCTGGTTCGTCCTCGGTTATCTGGCGCTGTTGTTGATCGCGGACGCGCTGCTGCTGGCGGTGGGCTACTGGGACACGATCCCTTCGCTGGTGCTGTGCGTGGCCGCGATGACGCTGCTGGTGCTGGCCCGGCACGAGTTCTACGCGGCGTCCCGGCGCGGGGCGTTCCTGCGGGCGCTGCTGGTGCTGATGGCGGGGCTGGCCGTGGCGATCCTGGTGGGCTGGGGGCTGGTGTCGGCGTTCCCGGGCACGTTGGAGCGCGGTGGCGGCAATCGGCTGATGTTCGTGGCCAACAAGGTGTGCGGCGGTCTGGTCAGCGGCCGGCACTTCACCGGGCATCCGCCGCACTGGCTGTTCTTCCTGCTCGGTCTGCTCGGCGCGCTGGCGCTGCTCAACGCGGCGACGGTGCTGTTCCGCTCGCAGCGGCTGGAGGCGGCCCTGCACGACGACGAGGAGCAGCGCATCCGCGCGCTCCTCGGCCGCTACGGCGGCCAGGACTCCCTCGGCTATTTCGCGACCCGCCGCGACAAGGCCGTGGTCTTCTCCCCCAGCGGCAAGTCGGCGGTGACCTACCGGGTGGAGGCGGGTGTCTGTCTGGCCTCGGCGGATCCGCTCGGGGACCCCGAGGCGTGGACCCCGGCGATCGACGCCTGGCTGGCGCTCGCGGGCCGGTACGGCTGGCAGCCCGCCGTGATGGGGGCCAGCGAGGCGGGCGCCAAGGCGTACGCGCGCTCGGGGCTCGGGGCGCTCCAGCTCGGCGACGAGGCGATCCTGCAGGTGGCCGCGTTCGATCTCGACGGCCGGGAGATGCGGGTGACCCGGCAGGCCGTCAACCGGGTGGAGCGCACGGGTGCCACGACGCGGATCCGGCGGCACTCCGCGTTGTCCGAGTCGGAGATGGGCGAGGTCATCAAGCGGGCGGACGCCTGGCGGGACACCGAGACCGAGCGGGGCTTCTCGATGGCGCTGGGGCGGCTGGGCGATCCCGCCGACAGCGACTGCCTGCTGGTGGAGGCGTTCGACAGCGAGGGGAAGATGATCGCGCTGCTGTCGTTCGTGCCATGGGGCCGTGACGGCGTCTCGCTCGATGTGATGCGCCGTGACCGGGCGGCGCCCAACGGCGTCATGGAGTTCATGGTCGCCCAACTGTGCGCGCAGGCCGGGCGGTTCGGCATCAAGCGCGTCTCGTTGAACTTCGCGGTCTTCCGTTCCGCCTTCGAGGAGGGTGCCCGGATCGGGGCGGGGCCGGTGCTGCGGCTGTGGCGCCGGCTGCTGCTGTTCTTCTCCAAGTGGTGGCAGCTCGAGGCGCTCTACCGGTCGAACGTCAAGTACAACCCCGAGTGGCACCCCAGGTTCCTGTGCTACGCCGACGCGGGTGCTCTCGCCCGGATCGGGCTGGCGTCCGGGATCGCCGAGGGCTTCGTGGCCGTGCCCAGCCTGGGCAAGCTGTGGGGGCGCGGCCGGGCGAGGGGCATCTCCAGCCCGGCCTCCACGGCGGGGCTGCCCTCGTTGTCCGAGCTCGGCTTCGTCAATGGCGAGGGCGGCGGAGCGATCCGGGGGGACGAGCTCGCGGGTCTGCCCGAGCAGGTGCGGGTGCGGCGGCGGAAGCTGGACCGGCTGCGGGAGGCGGGGGTGGACCCCTATCCGGTCGATGCCCGCCGCACCCATGCCCTCGCGGTGCTGCGGGCCGCGCATCCGGGGCTCCCGCCCGCGTCCCGTACGGGTGAGCGGGTGACGGTGGCCGGTCGCGTCCTGCTGGTCCGCAACCACGGCGGGGTCGTGTTCGCCGTGCTCCGCGACTGGTCCGGCGATCTCCAACTGACCTTCACGCGGAGCGACTCGGGGGCGGAGTGCCTGCGGCGCTTCGTCACCCACATCGACCTCGGCGACCATGTCGAGGCGGAGGGCGAGGTGGGCACCACCGACCGCGGCGAGCTGACCGTCTTCGTGTCCCGGTGCCGGATGATCGCCAAGTGCCTGCGGCCGCTGCCCGACAAGCGCCGGGGCCTGACCGACCCGGAGGCGCGGGTGCGGATGCGCTATGTGGACCTGGCGGTCTCGCCGGAGGCCCGGCAGACGGTGCGGGCCCGTAGCGCCACGGTGCAGGCGCTCCGGCAGGGACTGCTCGACCGCGGCTATCTGGAGGTCGAGACGCCGATGCTCCAGCAGGTCCACGGCGGCGCCAACGCCCGGCCCTTCACGACCCATATCAACGCCTACGACCTCGACCTCTATCTGCGGATCGCGCCGGAGCTGTATCTGAAGCGGCTGTGCGTGGGCGGTATGGAGAAGGTCTTCGAGATGGGCCGCACCTTCCGCAACGAGGGTGTCTCCTACAAGCACAATCCCGAATTCACGATGCTGGAGGCGTATCAGGCGTTCGCGGACTACGACGTGATGCTGGACCTGACGCGCGAGCTGATCCAGGCCGCCGCGGTGGCCGCCCACGGCACGGCCGTCATCCTGCACCCGGACGGCGAGGGGAAGCTCGTCGAGCACGACATCTCGGGCAGCTGGCCGGTGAAGACGGTCCACGGCGCGGTGTCGGAGGCCCTGGGCGTGGAGATCGACCCCGATACGCCCGTCCCGGCGCTGCGCCGGCACTGCGACGCGGCGGGTGTGCCGCACAAGCCGGAGGACGGGCGCGGGGACATCGTGCTGGAGATGTACGAGCGGCTGGTCGAGGAGCGGACGGGGCTGCCGGTCTTCTACAAGGATTTCCCCACCGACGTCTCGCCGCTCACCCGGCCGCACCGTGCCGACCCCCGTCTCGCCGAGCGCTGGGACCTGGTGGCGTTCGGCACGGAGCTGGGGACGGCGTACTCGGAGCTGATCGACCCCATCGAGCAGCGCCGCAGGCTGACCGCGCAGTCCCTGCTGGCCGCGGGCGGCGACCCGGAGGCGATGGAGTTGGACGAGGACTTCCTCCGGGCCCTGGAGTACGCGATGCCGCCGACCGGCGGGCTCGGCATCGGGGTGGACCGGCTCGTGATGTTCCTGACCGGTCTGTCGATCCGCGAGACCCTGCCGTTCCCGCTGGTACGGAGACGCTGAATTCCACCACCCCCAAAGAATTTCTTTGATCTCTGGATAGAATTCATTATTTGCCTTATAGATCCGCCGTTGTTAATTTGACAGCTCAGTCCCAGACCGAGCTGGTGGTGTTTTCCATGACGGCGGCACAGCGTGCGGCGACCCCTTGGCTTCCGATGGCGGCCACGGCAGTGCTGTGGGGATCGGCGTTCACCGCGATCCGTATCGCGCTGCCGGACTATTCGCCCACCACGATCGCGCTGCTGCGCATCGCGATCACCGTGGTGCTGCTCCTGCCCTGTCTCGCGCTGAAGCGCATCGGCCCGCTCAAGCGCGGGGACGCCCTCCGGATGGCCGCCTTCGGGCTCACCGGGATGACGGCCTACCAGGTGCTCCTGTGCGCGGGCGAGCAGAGTGTGGAAGCGGGCACCGCGGCCATGCTGATCGCCGCTTCTCCGGTCTTCACCACCATCCTTGGCATGGCGTTCCTCGGCGACCGCCCCGGACGGCGGGGGCTCGCGGGCCTGGGGCTCGCCCTGTGCGGCGCGCTGCTGGTGGCCGTGACCTCGGGCAGCGGAAGCGGTTCGCTGACGGGGGCGCTGATGGTCCTCCTCGCGGCCGCCACCCAGGCGACGTCCTTCGCACTGCAGAAGCCGCTGCTCAAGAAGTACTCGGGTGCCGAGTGCGTCTTCTACGGCAGCCTCTTCGGGCTGCTCCCGCTGCTGGTGACGGCCCCCGGTGCCGTCGAGCAGGTGACGGCCGCGGAGGGGCACCGCACCCTGGCGGTCCTCTGGCTGGGCCTGGGCTGTACGGCCATGGCCTTCTGGACCTGGTCGCGGACGCTGCGGGCGACCACGGCGTCCACGGCGTCCCTCGTCCTCTACGCGGTGCCGGTCGCCGCGCTCGGGCTGGACGCGGCGCTGCTCGGCAACCTGCCGACGGCGAACGCGGTGCTCGGTGGAGTACTGGTGCTGGTGGGAGTCGCCGTCGCCTCGGTGCGGCGGGCGGCGCCGCGGCCCGCGGCCGCCGAGCCCGAGCGGGAGCTGGTCGGCGCGGGCGACCGCCGTTAGGAGCTCGCTCCCCCGGCCCGCCCCTCCCGGCTCAAGGGGTCCGCCGCCCGGCCGCTCCCACCAGCTCGTCCCAGTGCACCGTACGGTCACACCAGCGGTTCAGCAGCATCCGGTCGTGGCCCACCGTCAGCAGACCCGCGCCGGTTTCCGCGCGGTAGTCCTCGACCACGGCCACCAGGGCGGCGGTCGTGGACGCGTCCAGCATGGCCGTCATCTCGTCGCAGATCAGCCAGCGCGGGCGCAGCACCAGGGCCCTGGCCAGGCAGGCGCGTTGGAGCTGGCCGTCGCTGACCTCGTGCGGCCGCCGTCGCAGCAGTTCGGCGGAGAGCCCTGTGCGGCCGGCCAGTTCGGTCACGCGGCCATCGGCCTCGTCCCGTCGTCCGGTGGCGCGCAGCGGTTCCGCGATCAGGTCGGCGAGGCGCATGCGCGGGTCGGCGGAGAGGCGTGGCTGCTGGAAGACGACGCCGAAGGCGGTGCGCTGTTCCCGCGGGGCCCTGTGGCGCCAGCCGTCGGCGGCGCGGCCGTCGACGACGACCGTGCCGGAGTAGGGGCGGTGCAGCAGGGCGGCGACGCGGGCGAGGGTGGACTTGCCGCAGCCGCTGGGCCCGAGGAGCCCCACGGCCTCCCCCGGTGCGACGGTCAGCGAGACGTCCCGTACGACGGGTGCCCGCCGCTCGTACCCGGCGGTGATCCGGCTCAGCTCAAGCATGTGCGGTCTCCTCCGGGTGGTGGCAGGCCACGCCGTCGGCGGGTTCGGGGACCGTCCCGCAGGTGGCCGTCGCCTTCGGGCAGCGCGCGGCGAAGGCGCAGCCGGACGGCAGGTCACCGAGTTCGGGGGGCATGCCGGGGATGGGGGTGAAGGCGCGCTCGGGCAGGGCGTCGAGCAGGCCGCGGGCATAGGGGTGGCGGGGGCCGTCCGCGCCGAAGAACGCGGTGGCGTCGGCGATCTCGACGACGCGGCCCGCGTACATCACGGCGACGCGGTCCGCGATGCGCTCCGCCGCCGCCAGGTCGTGGGTGATCATCAGCAGGGCGTGGCCCGCGTCGACGTGCCGGCGCAGTTCGTCGGCCGTGCGGTTCACGAGGGCGCGGTCGAGGCCGGTGGTGGGCTCGTCGGCGAGCAGCAGCGGGGCGTCGCCGACGAGGGCGAGCGCGGTGGCGGCGCGCTGGGCGAGGCCCCCGGAGAGTTCGTGGGGGTGGCGGTCGAGGTGGCCGGAGGGGAACGCGGCGCGTTCGGCGGCGGCTTCGGCCGCGGCGCGCAGTCCGGACTTCCGGACGCCGGTGAGTTCCCGCACGGTCTCGTGGAGTTGCGAGCGGACGGTGCGCACGGGGGTGAGGTGCGCGGAGGGGCTCTGCGGGACGAGGCCGACGAGGCGGCCGCGTACGGTGCGGGCCAGCGTGCGTTCGTCGGCGGCGAGGAGGTCGAGGGCGCCGAGCCGCGCGTGGCCCGCCGTACGGGCGTTGCCGGGCAGGAGCCCGAGCAGGGCGGAGGCGAGCACGGACTTGCCGCAGCCGCTCTCGCCGACGAGGGCGAGGCACTCGCCCGGCCGGAGCGTGAACGACACGTCGGTGACGGCGGCGATCTCCCGGCCGCCGCGCATCCGGAAGCGGACGGACAGGCCGCGGACGTCCAGCACGGGGCCGTCAGGTACGGGGCCGACCGGTACAGGGCCGTCCGGTACGCGGTCGTCAGATACCGGGCCGCCAGATACACAGTCATCCGATACGCGGTCGTCGGATACGCGGTCGTCGGATACGCGGTCGTCGGATACGCGGTCGTCGGATACGCGGTCGTCGGATACGCGGTCGTCGGATACGCGGTCGTCCGCGCCCGGCGCGGGCTCCGCGGCGGGGGCCGGGACCCGAGGTGTGGTCACAGCGTCAGCTCCGATCGGCGGCGGGGGTTGAGGCGGTCGCGCCAGGCGGCCGCGAGGCCCGCGACGGCGAGGGTGGGGACGATGATGAACAGGCCCGGGAAGAGGGTCGGCCACCAGTCCCCCGCGAGGAGCGAACCCCGGGCGGCCTGGACCATGTTGCCGAGGCTCGCCTGGTGGGTGGGGAGTCCGAGCCCCAGGAAGGACAGCGCGGACTCGTGCCAGATCGCGTGCGGGACCATCAGGACCGCGGCGAGCCCGGCCTGGGGCAGCACGCCGGGCAGGAGGTGCCGCACGGTGATGCGCCACCGGGACGAGCCGCCGACGACGGCCGCGTCGATGTACGGGCGCGAGCGCAGCGACAGCACCTCGGCGCGGACGATCCGCGCGGTCGACAGCCAGTGGGTGAGCGCCACGGAGACGATCACGGGCCAGACGCCGGGCCGGAACATGGCCACGATGAAGATGCCGAGCAGCAGGTGCGGTACCGAGGAGCAGACGTCCACGATCCGCATCACGACGCGGTCCGCCCAGCCGCCGAGCGCACCGGCCAGGGCGCCGACCGCCGTGCCGACGACGGTCGCGGCGAGGGCCGCGACGACGCCGACGAGGAGCGAGATCCGCAGCCCGTAGACGCAGCGGAGCAGCAGGTCGCGGCCGACCTCGTCGGTGCCGAAGGGGTGTGCCCAGGAGGGTGCCCGCAGTCTGGCGCCGAGGTCGACGGCCTGTTCGTCCAGGGGGACCAGGGCGGGCACGAGCAGTGCGACGAGGACGACGGCCACGACGAGCACGGCGGAGAAACGGGGGCGCGGAATGCGCATGATGCGCCGGGAGGCGGCGCTCACGGCCTCAGCCGCGGACTCAGTCACGGCCTCAGCCATCGAATCCCACTCTCGGGTCGGCCAGTCCGTACAGCAGGTCGGACAGCAGGTTGCCCACCAGGACCGCGGCCGTGGCGAGCACGGTCAGCGCCGCGAGCAGCGGGAAGTCGACCTTGGTGGCCGCTTCCACGGTCGCGGAGGCGATGCCGGGCCAGCTGAAGACGGTCTCCACGAGGAGCGCGCCGGTGATCAGTTCGGGTACGCGCGAGCCGACGAGCGTGAGGACGGGCAGCAGCCCGGACCGCAGGGCGTGTCCGAGGAGTACGGTCCGCTCGCCGAGGCCCCGGGCGCGTGCCCCGCGTACGGGGTCGTCGTCCAGGGCGTCGCCGACGCCCTGGCGTACGTACAGGACGAACCAGGGCAGTTGGGAGACGGCGAGCACCGTCGCGGGCAGGACGACATGGGAGGCGATCTGGCCCGCGGTGACGGCGTCGCTGCCGGTGTCGGTGAGGCCGCCCGCGGGCAGCGCGTCGAGCTTGAGGGCGAGGCACCAGATGGCGAGCAGCCCGAGCCAGAAGGGCGGCGCCGCTTCGAGCATGTAGGCCAGGGAGGTCACGGCCCGGTCGACGAGGCCGCCGCGGCGCCGGGCAGCGAGGACGCCCAGTGCCGTCCCCACCGTCACGGCCAGTGCGAAGGCGACGGCGCACAGCAGGACGGACCAGCCGACGCGTTCGCCGATGACCTGGGCGACGGGCTGGCGCAGGGAGCTGGAGTCGCCGAGGTCGCCGGTGAGGGCGGCGGTGAGCCAGTCCCACCAGCGGGCGGCGAACGGCCGGTCGGCGCTGAGGTTCTCGTTCAGCTGGTCGAGGACGCCCTGGCCCGCGCCGAGTCCGGCGGAGCCCGCGTACGCCTTGGCGGGGTCGAAGGGCGAGGCGGCGGCGATGGCGAAGACGCCGAAGGTCACGACGGCGAGCACGGGGACGGCGGCCAGCAGCCGCCGTCCCGCCATGCGTGCCATCGGCCCCCAGGGGAACCGGGCGGTCACTTCTTCGGCTGCCAGGACTCGACGTTCCACCAGGGTCCGGCGCCGAGGCCGTGGTCGTGCGGCTCGACCTGGGTGGTGACGTCCTGCCAGTCGTCGTTCATGACGTAGAGGTGGTCGACGTGGGTGAGGAAGGTGTAGCCGGGGTTGTCGGCGAGGCCGCGCTGGACCTTGTCGTACGCGGCCTTGCGGGCGGCCTTGTCGCCGCTGCGGCGGCCTTCCTCCAGGGCCTTGTCGACGTCGGGGACCGCGTAGGCGGCCATGTTGTTGAAGCCGTCGAGGGCGAGCGAGGAGTGGAGCAGGTTGTAGAGGTCGAAGTCGGGGTCGGCGGGGTTGCCGCCGCCGGCGAGGACCGCGTCGTTCTTCATGCGCGGTTCGATGACCTCCCAGGTGCCGCTCTGCACCTCGACCTTGATGCCGGCCTTCTTGGCGTCGGAGGCGAAGGCCAGGGCGTGCTCCTGGCGGAGCTTGTCACCGGCGGGGAACCAGAGGGTGAACTCGGCTCGTTGGCCGTCCTTCTCGCGGACGCCGCCGTCGCCGGGCTTCCAGCCCGCGTCGTCGAGGAGCTTCCTGGCCTTGCCGAGGTCGTGCGGGCGCTCGGTGCCCTTGGCGAACCACTCGCTGTCGGTCGGGACCGGGCCGTAGCCCGCCTTGCCGGCGCCTTCGAGGAGCTTGTCGACCATGGCCTCGCGGTCGACGGCCAGGTCGAGGGCGCGGCGGACGGCGAGGTCGCCGGTGACCTTGTTCGCCGTGGGCAGGGTGACGCCGCGGAAGTCGGTGGTCCGTGCGGTGACGGACAGCTTGGACCTGTCGTTCCCGAAGCCCTTGGCGAGGTTCGGCGGCAGGATGGCGCCGTCCAGGTCACCGCCGCGCAGGCGGGTGGCGCGGATGTCGTCGTCCTTGATGATCGCCATGGTGAGCTTCTTGATCTTCGGCTCGCCGCCCCAGTAGCCGGGGTTGGCCTTGAAGCTGAGCTTCTCGCCCTTGCTCCAGCCGGTGAGGACGTACGGGCCGGTGCCGATCGGCGCGGTGTTGAACGAGCCGGTGTTGACGTCCTGGCCCTTCGCCGCGTGCTCGGGGGCGATGGGCAGGACGGTGCGCTCGGCGAACGGCGCGTACGGGTACTTGAGCTTGAAGACGACGGTGTCGTCGCCGTCCGCGGTCACCCCGTCGATGGCGTCGAGCTCGCCCTTGGCGGCGTTGTTGGTCTTCTCGTCGAGGATGGTCCGGTAGGTGAAGACCACGTCCTTCGCCGAGAACGGCTCGCCGTCGCTGAACTTCACACCGTGCCGGAGTTTGTAGGTGTACGTCCGGCCGTCGTCGGTCACCGTGGGGAGCGCGGCGGCGAGGGCGGGCCGGAGCTTCATGGCGGCGTCGCGGCGGAGCAGCCCGTCGAAGATCTTGGAGTTGCCGTCCTTGCCGTAGCCGAGCAGCGGACTGAGCGTCTCGGGCTCATTGGCGAGCCCGACGACGAGAGAGTCCTTGCCCTTGCCCTTATCGGCCCCGGGCGTCGAACACGCCACGGCACTCGCCGCCAGAACCCCTGCCATGGCCACGGCGGCCACTCCCCGTACGGACCGGGCCGTCATGCTCCACACCCTCTTACTCACGTTCTGCTGCTTTTGCGAATCAGTTGCAATTAAACATTACGCAAAGGAGGGGTCATGATCGGGGTTGGTGGGCCACAGGCGGAACGTGGCGGCGTCAGTGCACAGGTGCGGGCAGGTCCGCCAGGCCGGCCAGGGTTTCGCGGTGGTGGCCGGGGGTGCCGAGGGTGGTCGCGGCGGTCTTGGCGCGTTTGAGGTAGAGGTGGGCGGGGTGTTCCCAGGTCATGCCGATGCCGCCGTGGAGCTGTACGCACTCGTGTGCCGCACGGACCGCGGTCTCGGAGCAGTGGGACTGTGCGACGGCGACCGCGATCGCGGTGTCCGGGGCGGCGGTCGCGAGGGCGTCGGCGGCGTTGCGGGCCGCGGCGCGGGCGGCGGCGATGTCCAGCCAGAGTGCGGCGAGCCGGTGTTTGAGTGCCTGGAAGGAGCCGACGGCGCGGCCGAACTGCCGCCGCCCGGTGGTGTAGCGGACGGTTTCCTCCAGGCACCACTCGGCGATGCCGAGCTGTTCGGAGGCGAGCAGTCCGGCGCCGGTGAGCAGGGCGGCGTCGACGGCGGTGCGGGCGCGCGCGGGCTCGGCGAGCAGGGTGGCCGGTGCCTCGGCGAGGGTGATCCGGGCGAGCGGGCGGGTGAGGTCGAGCGGGGTGAAGGGGGTGACCGTGACGCCTTCCGCGGCGGTGTCGACGCCGTACAGGCCGGTGTCGGCGGGGACGAAGAGGACGTCGGCGCCGACGGCACCGGCGACGGCGTTCACCGTCCCGGTGAGCAACGCCCGTTCCGGGCCGGTGGGTCGAGCGCTCACGGTCGGCCGCGCGGCGGCGCCCGGGGCGGTCGGCAGGGGTACGGCGAGCGTGCCGATCCGTCGTCCCTCGGCGAGCGCGGCGAGCGTGGTCGCGACGTCGGCGCGCCCGGTGTCGCAGCCGAGCAGGGCGCGTACGGCCAGGACGGCGCTGGTCAGGTAGGGGACGTCGGCGACGGTGCGGCCGAGTTCCTCCAGGACGACGGCGGCCTCGCGGGCGGTGGCGCCCTGGCCGCCGGACTTCTCGGGCACGAGCAGCCCGGTGGCGCCCATGCCGCTGAGGGAGTTCCAGATCCCGGCGTCGTACGGGCGGCCGCTCTCGGCCGCGGCGAGTACGGAGGCGGGGGCTCCGCGCGCGGTGAGCAGGGAGCGGACGGCCGCGCGGAGGTCTTCCTCGGGCTCGGAGTAGAGCAGGTCCGGCGTCATCGGGGGAGGTCCTTCCACGGTCGGTCCTTGTCGTCGCGGGGCTCGGGCGGCAGGCCGAGGACGCGCTCGGCGATGATGTTGAGCAGGACCTCCGAGGTGCCGCCCTCGATGGAGTTGCCCTTGGCGCGCAGATAGCGGTATCCGGCGTCGCGGCCGGTGAAGTCGACGAGTTCGGGCCGTCGCATCGTCCAGTCGTCGTAGCCGAGTCCGTCCTCGGCGAGCAGTTCGACCTCCAGGCCGCTGATCTCCTGGTTGAGCCGGGCGAAGGCGAGTTTCATGGCGGAGCCCTCGGGTCCGGGGCGGCCCTGCTTGAGCTGCTGGCGGAGCCGCTCGCCGGTGAGCCGGGCCGCCTCGGCGTCCACCCACAGCCTCAGCAGCCGCTGGTGGAGGTCGTGGGTGCGCAGCTCGGGGCGTTCGCGCCAGGTCCGGGTGACGGTGCCGATCATGCCGCCCTCGCGGGGGACGGGGGTGCCGCCGATGGCGACGCGCTCGTTCATGAGGGTGGTCTGGGCGACGCGCCAGCCGTCGCCGGCCTCGCCCAGGCGGTGCGCGTCGGGGATGCGTACGCCCGTCAGGAACACCTCGTTGAACTCCGCCTCGCCGGTGATCTGGCGCAGTGGCCGCACCTCGACGCCCGGGTCGGTCATGTCGCAGACGAAGTAGGTGATGCCCCGGTGTTTGGGGACGTCGGGGTCGGTGCGGGCGATGAGGATCGCCCAGCGGGCGAGGTGGGCGCTGGAGGTCCATACCTTCTGGCCGTCGACGGTCCAGGTGTCGCCGTCGCGTACGGCCCGGGTGGCGAGCCCGGCGAGGTCGGAGCCCGCGCCGGGCTCGCTGAACAGCTGGCACCACACCTCCTCCCCCGTCCACAGGGGGCGCAGGAAGCGCTGCTTCTGCTCGTCGGTGCCGTATTGGAGGAGGGTGGGGGCGGCCATGCCGAGGCCGATGCCGATGCGGCGGGGGTCGTTGCCGGGGGCGCCCGCCGCTTCCAGCGCGGCGTCGACGGCGGGCTGGAGGGTGCGCGGCGCGCCGAGTCCGCCGAGCCCTTCGGGGAAGTGGACCCAGGCGAGCCCGGCGTCGAAGCGGGCGCGCAGGAAGTCGAGGCGGCCGGTGGTGGCGGGGTCGTGCGCGGCGAGGAGGGCGGCGACGCGGTCGCGCAGCCCGTCGGCGTCGACGGCGCTCACCGCGTGCCGTCCTGGGCGGGGACGACGACGAGGCGGCCGGTGGTCCTGCCCTCGGCGACGCGCTGGACGGCGTCGGCGGCCGCGTCGAGCGGGAGGCGTTCGCTGACGAGGGGCCTGATCGCGCCGCGTGCGGCGAGTTCCGTCAGCGCGTCGTGGCAGGCGCGGACGGCGGCCGGGTCCTTGGTGTTGTACAGGCCCCAGTGCAGCCCGAGGATCGTGTAGTTCTTCACCAGGGCGTGGTTGAGGGCGGCGCTGGGAATCCTGCCGCTCGCGAAGCCGACGACCAGGATGCGGCCTTCGAAGGCGACGCACTTGGTGGACTGGGTGTACGCGTCGCCGCCGACCGGGTCGTAGACGACGTCCGCGCCGTGGCCGCCGGTGGCGTCCTTGACGGCCGCGATCACGTCGTCGGTGCGGCGGTCGACGACCACGTCGCAGCCGTTCTCGCGGGCCTCCTTCGCCTTGTCGGGGCCGCCGACCACGCCGATGACCGTGGCGCCCGCGGCCTTGCCGAGCTGGACGGCCGCGCTGCCGACGCCGCCTGCCGCGGCGTGGACGAGCAGGGTCTCGCCGGGCTGGATCCGGGCCCTGCGGTGCAGGCCGAACCAGCCGGTCTGGTAGCCGACGTGGAGGGCGGCGGCCTCGGCGTCGTCCAACGGCCCGGGTGCGGGCAGCAGGGTGTCGGCGCGGACGACCGCGAGTTCGGCGAAACCTCCTGCGGGGAGGGCGGGTTGGGCGAGGACGCGCGCTCCCACCGTGCCCTCGGCGCCCTCTCCGAGGGCGAGGATCTCCGCGCACGTCTCGACGCCCGGGGTGAACGGCATGGGCGGGCGCACCTGGTACTGGCCGCGGCAGAGCAGGGCGTCGGGGAAGTTGACGTTGGCGGCGCGGACGCGGACGAGGGCTTCGCCGGGGGCCGGCCGGGGGTCCGGCACCTCTTCGAGACGCATGACGTCCCGGGGTTCGCCGTTGGTGTGCACTCGCCATGCCTTCACAGGGGCCTCCGGACGGGGTGGTGGGTGGCGTGCGGTTCGCATACTAAGCGGTTGGTAAGGGCTGGGGTAGAGGGGTTGTCGTGTGCCGCCTACGCCCGGCCTGTCGATTCCCGGCCCGTCGATTCCCGGGTCGTCAAATGTGGGGTCGGCGCCTGGACCCGGGTCGGCGGGGCTCCCGCCAGAAGCGCGGTCAGCAGTCGTGCGGCCTGCCGGCCGAAGGCGTTCGTGTCACGGGCCAGTGCGGTCAGCGCCGGGTGCGTGCTGCGGCAGAGGACGGAGTCGTCCCAGGCCACGATGGAGAGTTCGCCCGGTACGGCCACGCCGCGCTCCGCCGCGACGGCGAGTCCCGCGACGGCCATGACGTCGTTGTCGTAGACGATCGCGGTGGGCGGCCGGGGGCCGGACAGCAGTCGGCGCGTGGCCTCCGCGCCCTGCGCGTCGGAGTAGTCCGTGGTCACCGAGGTGGTGTCGGGCAGCCCGCGCCGCTCGGCCTCGGCGCGCAGGCAGGCCATACGGCGCCGGGTGTGGGCGAGTTCGGGCAGGCCCGCGACGTGGGTGATGCGGCGGTGCCCGAGGCCGTGGAGGTGACCGACGACGGAGGCCATGGCGCCGGTGTCGTCGGCCCAGAGGTTGGAGATCGCTCCGTGGGCACCGTCGCCGCCGTCGCCGCCGTCGAGCGCTCCGACGACCACGGCGGGCAGGCCGAGTTCGTCCAGCAGGGCGGGGCGCGGGTCGTCGGTGCGGGGGTCGACGACGAGGAGGCCGTCGACGCGGCGCTCCGCCCACCAGCGCCGGTGGACGGCGCACTCGGCGTCGATGTCCTCGACCACCTGGAAGAGCAGCCCGAGGTGGTGGTCGGCGAGCACTTCCTGTACTCCGGAGACGAGTTGGAGGAAGAACGACTCGACGCCCAGGGTGCGGGCGGGCCGGGCGAGGACGAGGCCGACCGTGGCCGCACCCTCGCCGGACAGGGCGCGGGCCGCCGTGCTGGGCCGCCAGCCGAGCTCCTCGGCGACGCGGCGGACGCGGGCCCGGGTGGCGTCGGAGACCCCGGGACGGCCGTTGAGCGCGAAGGAGACCGCGCTCTCCGAGACGCCCGCGCGGCGTGCGATGTCCTTCATCGTGGGGCGGCGGGCCGGGGTGCGGCGCATGCTTCTCCTTCCTGCTGCGGTGTCGGCCACCGGGTCGCGCCAAAGCGCTTGGGCGACCGTAACTCACCGACGACTAAAGCGCATTAGCCGGTGCCGGCGGTATTGACTTCACCGGGCGGCGGGGGCAGCTTTTGTTGCGCACCTCCCGGTCCTACCGAAGGAGTTCGCCGCGCCATGCCCATATCCCGGAGATCCGCTGCCGCCGTTCCGTTCCTCGCGTCCGCCCTGCTGCTCACCGCCTGTGGTTCCGGAGGCGGTTCCGGAGGGGATGACGCGGGCGGCGCTCCCGAGGGCGGCATCACCTTCCAGACCTGGAATCTCCGGAGCAACTTCAAGGACTATTTCGAGGGCCTGATCGGGGAATTCGAGAAGCAGTACCCGAAGGTCAAGGTCAAATGGCTGGACCAGCCGGCCGACAACTACGCGGAGAAACTGAGTGCGGACGCCGGCGGGGGCACCCTGCCCGATGTCGTCAATGTCTCGCCCGATCTCTCCTATCCCCTGGCCAAGGCCGGGATGCTGCTGAACCTGGACCGGGAGAAGACCGCCGCGAAGTTCAAGGACGAGTACACCCCCGAGTCCTGGCAGGGCAACTCGCTGCCGGGCCTGGACGGTTCGTACGCCTTCCCCTGGTACCTCAACACCGGTCCGCTGTTCTACAACAAGGCGCTGTTCCGGCAGGCCGGGCTCGACCCCGAGAAGCCGCCGAGGACCTACGACGAGCTGTTCGCCACCGCGGACGCCCTGGCGCGGAGGTCCGGTGGGAGGACGGCGACGCTCGCGGGCACCCCGTCCATCGAGGACTTCGGCCGCTACGGCGTGCGGCTGATGAACGCCGACGCCACGAAGTTCACCTACAACGAGCCCAAGGGCGTCGAACTCCTCGGCAAGTACAAGGATCTGTACCGGCAGGGCGGACTCGACGCGCAGGCACTCACCAACACCGCCGACACCTCGGGCCAGAAGTTCCTGGAACAGAAGGTGGCCATCAATCCGGGCAGCGCCCACGACCTGGACACGTTCAGGAAGAACGCGCCCGCCCTGTACAAGGAGCTCGGCATCACGGACGCCCCGAACAACACGGGCAGACCGAATATGTATGTGATGGGCCTGGCCGTCGGAAAGCAGAGCAGCCACAAGGCCGCCGCCATCGCCTTCGCGCACTTCGTCACGGACCGGAAGAACCAGGAGGGTTTCGCCCACAAGGTCGCCGTCTTCCCCAGCACCAAGGGCTCGCTGGACGACCCGTACTGGACGAAGGGCGACGGCACCGACGAGGGCCGGGTACGGGTGGCCTCGGCGAAAATGCTCAAGGGCGCGGTGAATTACACGCCGGTGGTGATGAGCGAGGAAATGAAGGTGGCGCTGAAGAACGAGGTCGCCAAGGCCCTCCAGGGGAAGAAGTCCCCGCAGCAGGCACTGGACGACGCCGTGGCGCAGAGCGACAAGCTCCTCAAGCAGAGCTGACGGCCGTGCGACAGCCCGCCGTACGCGTGCGCACCCACCGCGCGGCCAGCCCCTGGCTCTTCCTTCTGCCCGGCCTCGGGATCATCGCCGCTTTCAACCTGTATCCCTTCCTCACCACCGTGCACAAGGCGTTCACGGACGCCCGCACCCTGACGCCCGGCGGCTGGGTGGGGCTGCGGAACTTCCGGGACATGCTGGACGACGACCAGTTCTGGGTGGCGCTGCGCAACAGCGGGCTGTACGTCCTGCTGGTGGTGCCCTTCACCGTGCTGCTGCCGCTGCTGCTCGCGCTCCTGGTGCACAAGCGGCTGCCGGGAGTGGCGTTCTTCCGGTCCGTGTTCTACACCCCGGTCGTGGCCTCCGTCGTCGTGGTGGCACTGATCTGGGGCTGGATGCTGGACGACCGGGGGCTGCTCAACGGCATCCTGCGGTTCTTCGGGGCCGGGCCGGTCGCCTTCCTCGGTGACGAATGGCTGCTGCTGTTCAGCGCCATGGCGCTGACCGTGTGGAAGGGCCTCGGCTACTACATGATCATTTATTTGGCGGCGCTCGCGAACGTCCCCCGCGAGCTGCACGAAGCGGCCGCCGTCGACGGGGCCGGCGCCTGGCGGCGCTTCGTCAGCGTCACCGTCCCCGCCGTGCGCTCCACGATGGTGCTGGTCGGCGCCCTGTCGTCGGTGGCCGCCTTCAAGGTCTTCTCCGAGGTGTACCTGCTGGCGGGGCCCACCGGCGGGCCCGCCGGCCAGGACACCACCCTCGTCATGCTCGTCCAGCGCACCGGGACGGGCCTCAACGGGCGCGTCGGCTATGCCTCCGCGCTCTCCCTCGTCGTCTTCGTCGTCGCCCTGCTGCTGATGCTGCTGGTGCTGCGCGCCGACCGCAGGGAGAGCGCGCCGTGAACCGGACCTCCGGCCGGGAGAAGGCGCTGCGCTACCTGCTGATGCTCGTCGTGCTGGGCATCACCGTGGGCCCCTTCCTCTGGCAGCTGTCGACCTCGTTCAAGGGCGCCTCCGAGGACATCTACACCTATCCGCCGGATCTCCTCCCCGAACACCCCACCCTCCGCAACTACTCCGGGGTCGCCGACATCATCCCGGTCTGGGACTACGCCCTGAACTCCCTGAAGGTCGCCGTCGCCAATGTGCTGACCAACCTGGTCGGCGCCTCCCTGGCCGGTTACGCGCTGGCCAGGCTGCAGTTCCGCGGCCGGCGGCTCGCGGGGCTCGCCTTCGTGGCGGCGCTGCTCGTGCCCCTGGAGTCCATCGTCATCGCCCAGTTCACCATGATGCGCGACCTCCACCTCAACAACACCCTCACCGCCGTGGTCCTGCCCGGCGCCGTCGGCTCGCTCAACGTCCTGCTGATGCGGAACGCGTTCGCGAACCTCCCGTACGAGATCGAGGAGGCGGCCGTCATCGACGGGGCGAACGCGTGGCAGCGCTTCCTGCGGATCGCCCTGCCGTCCGCGCGGGGCACCCTCGCGGTCGTCGCGATCTTCTCCTTCATGGGGGCGTGGGACGACTTCCTCTGGCCGCTGATCGTCCTCTCCGACTCGGACCACTTCACCCTGACCGTCGGCCTGAACTTCCTGCACGGGACCTTCCAGCAGAACCCGCGGCTGGTCGCCGCCGGGACCGTCATCGCGGTCGCCCCGCTCATCGTGCTGTTCGCGTGCCTCCAGCGGTACTTCTTCCGCGGCGTCGGCGAAGGCGCCGTCAAGGGCTGACCGGCCCCGCTCCCCCGCCCGAAGGGACACTCCATGCGCTTCGGCGTCAACTACACGCCCACCCGCGGCTGGTTCCACCACTGGCTCGACTTCGACCTGGACGAGATCCGCGCCGACCTCGACTCCGTCGCCGCGCTCGGTCTGGACCACATCCGGGTCTTCCCGCTGTGGCCCGTCTTCCAGCCCAACCGCACGCTGATCCGGCCGCGCGCCGTCGCACAGCTGGTGAGCCTCGTGGACGCGGCGGGCGAGCGGGGGCTCGACGTCGCCGTGGACGGGCTCCAGGGCCACCTGTCCAGCTTCGACTTCATCCCCTCGTGGACGACGACCTGGCACCGCCGCAACATGTTCACCGACCCCGAGGTCGTCGCGGCACAGGAGGAGTACCTGGGCGCGCTCGCCGGGGCCCTCGCCGGCCGGCCGCACTTCCTCGGCATGACCGTCGGCAACGAGACCAACCAGTTCTCCGGCGACCCGCACCCCGACCCCGACCGGATCGGGCCCGCCGAGGCGGAGACCTGGCTGCGCCGGATGCTCGCCGCCTGCGAGCGGGCCGCGCCGGGCCGCCTCCATCTGCACGCCTCCTACGACCCCGCCTGGTACGACGGCACGCACGCCTTCACACCCGCCCACTCGGCGCGGCTGGGCGCCATGACCGCCGTGCACTCCTGGGTCTTCAACGGCACCGCGCAGCGGCACGGGCCGCGGGGCGCCGCCACCGAACTGCACGCGGCATACCTCGTGGAACTGTCCAAGGCGTGGGCACACGACCCGGCCCGGCCGGTATGGCTCCAGGAGGTCGGGGCGCCCGCCCCGCACATCGCGCCCGAACGGGCGGCCGCGTTCACCGAGGCGACCGTCACCAACGCGCTGGACTGCCCGCACCTCTGGGGCATCACCTGGTGGTGCTCCCACGACGTCGACCGCGCGCTCGCGGACTTCCCCGAGCTGGAGTACGGGCTGGGGCTGCTCACCAACGACCGGCGGGTCAAACCGGCGGGCGAGACGCTCGCCCGTCTCGCCCGTGAGCACCGTGCCGCGGGGCCCGCCGCGTCGCCGCGGTCGACCGCGCTGGTCGTGGAGGCGGGGGATGTCGCGGGGGCGCCGCTGCGGTCCGTCTGCGCGCCGGGCGGGGGGTATTTCGAGGCGTGGATGCGGCTTGCTGCGCGCGGGCGGCGACCGGCTTGCGTGCTGGCCCAATTGGCGGGTGACGCCGAGCACTTGGCCCTGCGGGGCATCACGGAGGTACTGACCGTGGCCCAGGTCCGGTAGTTCCTTTCGCTGACCCGCCATTGCCGCCTGCGGCCGCGTCCTCAAACGCCGGACGGGCTGAATTGCGCGCCCAACTCCCCCTCCACCCCCGCGGAGCAGCCATGTGTCCAAGACCCACCCGCCGCCACGTCCTCACCATCGGCACCACGACCCTCGCGGCACTCGCCCTGCCACGCACAGCCGCGACCGCGGCCGCGGCCACGACCGACAACACCCTTCAGCCGTACGCCTCGTACTGGTTCCCCGACACCCTCCCCGACGGCCCGCCCGGCGAGGGCGTCCGGTGGCGGAGTCTCGCCGCGTGGCGGGTCGAGGACGACATGGATCTGGCCTTCAACCGGGCCACCGTGCCGCTCGCGGCGCGCTTCGTCCCGCCGCCGGTGAACGGCACGGCGCGTGCCGGGCAGGCGCGGGTCTCGGCGCTGGCCGCGTTCGCCCCCACGTCGGGCAATCCGTCCCAGGGTTCGGGCACCGCCGACTTCTACGCGCCGACGCACTGGGCGTACCTCGACGAACTGGTCTTCTGGGGCGGGTCGTCGGGCGAGGGGCTGATCCTGGCGCCGAACGCGCCCGTCGTGGACGCCGCGCACCGCAACGGCGTACCGGTCCTGGGCACGGTGTTCCTGCCGCCGACCGCGTACGGCGGGCGGCTGCGCTGGACCGAGGACCTGGTGCGGCGCGCACCGGGCGGTGGTTTCCCGCTGGCGGACAAGCTCGTCCAGGTGGCACGGGCGTACGGCTTCGACGGCTGGTTCCTCAACGCCGAGACCGATGGCGGCGACGCCCGTCTGGGCGCGGACGTACGGGACTTCGTGCGGTACCTGCGGGCGCGCGGCGAGGGGCTGCGGGTCACCTGGTACGACGCGATGGCCGTGTCCGGCGACATCGCGTGGCAGAACCGGCTCGACGACCGGAACTCCGCCTTCTTCGAGGCGGCCGACTCGATGTTCCTCAACTTCGGCTGGGACCGGGCGGGGCTCGTGGAGTCGGCCGCCCGCGCGGAGCGGCTGGGGCGGAGCCGTTACGCGCTGTGGGCCGGTGTCGACGTCGAGGCGCACGGCTGGGACACACGCGTCGACTGGGACGCGGTCGTGCCCGCGGCCGGGCCGCACACCGTCTCGTACGGCTTCTACCGGCCCGAGTGGACGTGGACGAGCCTGCCCGCGGACGGCCGCTCCCCTGCCGCCTTCCACGCGCGGGACGACCGCTTCTGGTCCGGGGATGCCCTCGACCCGGCCGCGCCGCCGACCGGTCCCTGGCGGGCGCCCGCCGCGTCCGTCGCGGACCGTTCGACGCTCGCCTCGCTGCCCTTCGCGACGAGCTTCAACACCGGCCACGGCACCGCCTGGTACGAGAAGGGGAGGCGCGTCGCCGACTCCGCCTGGAACCACCTCGGCCTCCAGGACCGGCTGCCCGGCCGCCGCTGGGTGATCCGTACGGGCGGGGCCCGGCCGGCCGTCGGCTTCGACTTCGCCGACGCGTGGCGCGGCGGCGGCAGCCTCCTCGTGACGGGCGCGCTCGCCGACGCGGCGACCGTCGAGCTGTACGCGGCGCGGCTGCCGCTGTCCGGCGCGACGGTGGTGGAGTTGGCGCACCGTACCGACGCCGGTTCCGCGGCGGTGCGCGTGGAGCTCGCCGTGGCCCTGGACTCGGGCCTCCTCGCGTACCTTCCCGTGGGCACGCTGCCCGCGGGCGGGCACGGCTGGACCACGGCGGTACTGCGCGTCGGCGCGCTGCTGCGCGGCCGGGCGGGTCGCGGTATCCGCACCCTGGGCGTCCGGCTCCGCGGGCCGGACGACGGCACGGTCCGCTGGCGGCTCGGCGCGCTCGCGGTACGGGATGCCAAGCCGCCCGCGCCCGCGCGGCCGGGCCCCGTGCGGGTGACCGCTTCGCGTACGCGCGCCGACGGCACAGCCGAACTGCGGCTGGTCTGGGGCGCCGCCGCGGCCGGGACGCCCGTACGCCATTACGAGATCCACCAGGTGCTGCCCGGCGGGGGCCACCGCTTCCTCGGCGGCACCTGTGGGCATGCCTACTACGTCGCGGCGCTGCGCCGCACCGCCGGTGAGGCGGCCACGCGCGTCGAAGTGCGCGCCGTGGACGAGCTGTACGCCTCCTCGGCACCCGCGTCCGTCGCTTTCCCCTGGTAGACCTACTGCGTGAGGACACCGACTCCATGCACAACGACCGCAGCATCACCGAAGCCCGACTGAAGCGGGTGCTGGACGAGCGCGTCCGGCCCGCCGTGTACCCCGAGTCGGTGCCGCTGGCCGTCTCGGTGTGGAACGCGCCGGGCGAGCCCGTGCCCGTGGCGGAGGGGCTGGCCGCCGAGCGGGTGCCGACCGGGCCCGGCGCGGAATGGGGACCTCCGTGGGGGACGAGCTGGTTCACGGTGTCCGGGCGGGTGCCGGCGGAGTGGGCGGGCCGGACCGTGGAGGCGCTGCTCGACCTCGGGTTCGACGAGAACATGCCGGGCTTCCAGTGCGAGGGGCTGGTCTACCGTCCGGACGGCTCGCCGGTGAAGGGGCTCAACCCGCGCAACCAGTGGGTGCGCATCGGTGAGAAGGTCGCGGGCGGCGAGGACGTGCTGCTGCACGTCGAGGCGTCGTCGAACCCGGTGATCCTGGACTACCACCCCTTCGTGCCGACCGAACTGGGCGACCGGGAGACCGCGGACGCGGCGCCGCGCTACCGGCTGGGCCGGATGGACCTGGCCGTCCTCGACCGGACGGTGTGGGAGCTGGTCCAGGACCTGGAGGTGCTGGGCGAGCTGATGGCCGAGCTGTCCGTGGACTCGCCGCGCCGCTGGGAGATCCTGCGGGCCGTCGAGCGGGCGCTGGACGTGATCGACCTGCAGGACGTCGGCGGCACCGCGGCCCGCGCCCGCGAGCGGCTGGCCGACGCGCTGGCGGCGCCCGCGCACGCCTCGGCGCACCGGATCAGCGCGGTCGGTCACGCGCACATCGACTCGGCGTGGCTGTGGCCGCTGCGGGAGACGGTGCGCAAGGTCGCCCGGACGACCGCCAACATGACGGCGCTGCTGGAGGACGAGCCGGACTTCGTCTACGCGATGTCGCAGGCCCAGCAGTTCGCGTGGATCAAGGAGCACCGGCCGGAGGTGTACGCACGGGTGAAGAAGGCGGTCGCGGAGGGCCGGTTCGTCCCCGTGGGCGGTATGTGGGTGGAGTCGGACACGAACATGCCGGGGTCGGAGGCGCTGGCACGGCAGTTCGTGCACGGGAAGCGGTTCTTCCTGGAGGAGTTCGGGATCGAGACCGAGGAGGTGTGGCTGCCGGACACGTTCGGCTACTCGGCGGCCCTGCCGCAGCTGGTGAAACTGGCGGGTGCCAAGTGGTTCCTGACGCAGAAGATCTCATGGAGCCGGACCAACAAGTTCCCGCACCACACCTTCTGGTGGGAGGGGCTGGACGGGACGCGGGTGTTCACGCACTTCCCGCCGATCGACACCTACAACGCGCAGCTGTCGGGCAGGGAGATCGCGCACGCCGTCCGCAACTTCCAGGAGAAGGGCGGCGCGACCCGTTCCCTCGCGCCCACCGGCTGGGGGGACGGCGGTGGCGGGACGACGCGCGAGATGCTCGCGCGGGCGAAGCGGCTCGCGGATCTGGAGGGGGCGGCGAGGGTCGTCTTCGAGAAGCCGTCGGCGTTCTTCGAGAAGGCGCACGCGGAGTACGAGCACGCCCCCGTCTGGGTGGGCGAGCTGTATCTGGAACTGCACCGCGCGACGCTCACCAGCCAGGCGCGGACCAAACAGGGCAACCGGCGCTCGGAACACCTGCTGCGGGAAGCGGAGTTGTGGGCGGCGACGGCGGCCGTGCGGACGGGTTTCCGCTATCCGTACGAGGCCCTGGACCGGCTGTGGAAGACGGTGCTGCTGCACCAGTTCCACGACATCCTGCCGGGCACGTCGATCGCGTGGGTGCACCGGGAGGCCGCGGCGACCTACGCGGCGGTGGCGGAGGAGCTGGAGACGATCGTCGGGGAGGCGCTGACGGCACTGGCCGGGGACGGCTCGGCGGGCGGCAGCGTGGTCTTCAACGCGGCGCCGCACGCGCGCGGGGACGCCGAGGCGCACGGCGCGGCGGTCGGGTCCGCGCCCGCTGCGGCGCCTGTGGCCCGTCCCCGGCAGGGCGGTGGCTTCGTCCTGGACAACGGGCTGCTGCGGGTCGAGGTGGACGGGCGGGGGCTCGTGGTCTCCGTGTACGACCCGGCGGCGGAGCGCGAGACGGTCGCGCCGGGCACGGCGGCGAACCTGCTCCAACTGCACCAGGACTTCCCGAACATGTGGGACGCCTGGGACGTGGACCACTTCTACCGCAACACCGTCACGGACCTGACCGACGTCGAGACGCTGGAGCTCACGGACGACCGGGCGGTACGCGTGGTGCGGACCTTCGGCGCCTCGCGGGTGGAGCAGCTCCTGACGCTGCCCGCCGGCGAGCGGCGGCTGGACGTCACGACGGAGGTCGACTGGCACGAGACGGAGAAGTTCCTCAAGGCGGCGTTCCCCCTCGACGTGCACACGGACCAGGTGGCGGCGGAGACCCAGTTCGGCCACCTCCACCGGCCCACGCACACCAACACCAGCTGGGACGCCGCCAAGTTCGAGGCGTGCGCGCACCGCTTCGTCCACCTGGAGGAGCCGGGCTGGGGGGTGGCCGTCGTCAACGACTCTACGTACGGCTACGACGTGACGCGCGCCGTACGC
Source organism: Streptomyces sp. NPDC002537 (assembly GCF_053594975.1). Classification (NCBI taxonomy): domain Bacteria; kingdom Bacillati; phylum Actinomycetota; class Actinomycetes; order Kitasatosporales; family Streptomycetaceae; genus Streptomyces; species Streptomyces sp. NPDC002537. The sequence goes on along the minus strand of NZ_JBSFWT010000028.1, from coordinate 586 downwards.
GACGGCGGCACGGGCACCACGACCACGCTCCGCCTCTCCCTGCTGCGGGCGCCGCGGTTCCCGGACCCGCGCACGGACCAGGGCGTGCACCGCTTCCGCTACGCGCTCGTCCCGAACGCGTCCTTGGCGGACGCGGTACGGGAGGGGTACCGGATCAACCTGCCGGAGCGGCGGGTTCCGGGGTCCGCCGGCGTGGAGCCGCTGGTGTCGGTCTCCGGCGAGTCCGTGGTGGTCTCGGCGGTGAAGCTCGCGGACGACGGGAGCGGGGATGTCGTGGTGCGGCTGTACGAGTCGCTGGGCGGGCGGGCCCGGGTCCGCCTGACGGCGGGGTTCGCGGTGGGGTCGGTATCCATCTGCGATCTGCTGGAGCGGCCTGTCGCCGCGGCCGATGCGGATGATATCCGCTTGTCTTTCCGCCCCTTCGAGATCGTCACCTTGCGCCTGACACGCGCCTGATTTCTTCCCCAGCCCCGCCCCTTCCCGAAACCGGGGGAGACCCCCGGACCCCCAAAGCGGCTGCGCCGCTTGTCCTCAAACGCCGGACGGGCTGAATGTGCCGGCTACGGTCCGCACAACCAGCCCGTCC